>JBGPEQ010000126.1:0-8728 GCA_041482855.1 Dongiaceae bacterium
CCCAAGCTTGAATCACATTCCGATTCTTCGCGTCTACCCCTTAACCTAGCGCCTATGACCCCCACCCTCTCCCGCTTCGCGGTAGAGGGGGCTATCGAGGCTGGCCACTCCTACAGTGTCCCCTCTACCGCGAAGCGGGAGAGGGCCAGGGTGAGGGTGCGTAGCGACCATTCTGTGATCGCGGTCACTGGCCCCATTAACGATCGCGTAACCATGGCGCACGTAGTGTCGACTGCATGGCCGTCCGCCGCATCGTCAGGTCATTCCGGATTTTCAGCCTGGTCGCGCTGGGCATTGCGCTCGTCGCATCGGCGTCGCCCGCCGCCGATTCGCAGGTCGGCGCCGTGCTGGCGCGCGACTATTCCGGCGCCAAGGGCACGCGCACGAGCGGTGAAGAGCGCCAACTGTTCTTCGACCTGCCGATCTTCAGCGCCGAGCACGTGGACACCGGCGCGGAGGCCAGCACCGCGCTCAACTTCCTCGACAACACGCACCTGCAGGTCGGCCCGAACTCGTCGGTCGTCCTCGATCGCTTCATCTATGATCCCGAACGCCACACCGGCGAGGCGGCGATCTCCTTCACCCGTGGCCTGTTCCGTTTCGTCACCGGCGAGATGAAGAACAAGGACGGCTTCGACCTGCGCACGCCCTCGGCCACCCTGGCGATCCGCGGCACCAAGTTCATCGTCTTCGTCGCCGCCGACGGCCGCAGCGATATCTCGGTCATCGAGGGCGAGGTCGTGGTGCGGTCCTGCGACGGCGTGGTCCACATCGTCGGCCCCAACGAATCCGTCACGGTCGCCGGCGATTGCACCGAATCCCACAAGAGCTTCGGCCGCACCGCGCCGCGCCATCCGTCCGTGGACCAGGACTACACCCGCTTCGGCGACGATAGCGGCGTCGGCGGCCGCGACGGCACCGGACAGAGCGGCGGCAAGCGCAGGAGCTAGCCGGCCTGGATGAGGGCGGCTACAGCTGCTTGATGCTGCGGCGCCGATGCGCGTCCTTCGACAGGCTCAGGATGAGGGGAAATTTTGGCGGCGCCAAGAAAAAACCTCATGCTGAGCTTGTCGAAGCACGCACCGCGCTGATCCCAGTCACCTGTAGAGACTGACGAACCGCCCGGGGGAATTGCGCCTCGCAATCCCAGGGCCTTCCTTGCCGCCCAGGACCTCCGGCGATACGTTGGCGGATGATCGCGCCACCGCCCGTCGAGCCACGTCGCTGCCATGCCTGAAATCGCCGTTACCATTCTCGGCATAACGGGCCTGCTGGCGCTGGTCAGCCTGCTGCCACCGGTCGCCAATCGGCTCAACCTGCCGTTCTCGGTGTTGCTGGCGCTGGCCGGCTGCGCGCTCGGAGTGGTGGTGTTTTTCGGCCGCGACCTGCCGGCAACCGGCCTGCTCGGCGATTTCGTCGCCGCCTTGCGCGGGTTCGAGATTTCGCCGGAGGCCCTGCTCTACATCTTCCTGCCGACCCTGCTGTTCGAGGCCGCTCTGATGATCGACGTCCGCCGGCTGATGGACGACGTCGCACCGATCCTGCTCCTGGCCGTCGTTGCCGTCGTCGTTTGCACGCTGGTGGTGGGATTCGCCCTGTCGGTCTTCGCGGAAGTCGGCCTGGTCGCCTGTCTCCTGCTGGGCGCCATCGTCGCCACCACCGATCCCGTCGCCGTGGTCGGCATCTTCCGCGACCTCGGGGCGCCGCGCCGGCTGTCGATCCTGGTCGAGGGCGAGAGCCTGTTCAACGACGCCGCGGCCATCGCGCTCTCGGCGCTGCTGACGGCCATGCTGCTGGGCACGCGCAGCGCCGATGCCGTGGGCACGACCATCGCCTTCCTCAAGAACTTCGTGGGCGGCGGCATCGTCGGTTACGCCGCCGCGCGCGGCGCCTTCGCCCTCTTCCCCTTCCTGCGCGGCCTGCGCTTTGCCGAGATCACGCTCACGGTCGCGCTCGCCTATCTCGTCTATGTCGTGGCCGAGCGCTACCTGCATGTCTCCGGCGTCGTCGCCGTGGTGATCGCGGGGCTGGTGACGGGCTGGCACGGCCGCATCCGCGTGACCCCGACGACCTGGGACAGCCTGGTGGACATGTGGGCGCAGCTCGCCTTCTGGGCCAGCTCGCTCATCTTCCTGCTGGCGGCCATGCTGGTGCCGCGCCTCTTGACCGATGCGACCTGGGGCGACGCCCTGCTGCTGGCCATCCTGGTGCCGGCAACGCTCGTGGCCCGCGCCATCGTGCTCTACGGCCTGCTGCCGCTCCTGAGCGTCAGTCGCATGGCCGCCCGGGTCAGCAATTCCTATAAGCTGGTGATACTCTGGGGCGGGCTGCGCGGCGCCGTATCCCTCGCCTTGGCCCTGGCTGTCAGCGAAAACGCCGGCCTCTCCGACGATATCAGACATTTCGTCGCCGTGCTCGCCACCGGCTTCGTGCTGTTCACGCTGCTGGTCAACGGCACGACCTTGCAGCCGCTCTTGCGCCTGTTGCATCTCGATCGCCTGTCCAAGGTCGACCGCGCCGTGCGCGATCGGGCCATCATGCTGTCGCTGGCCACCATCAAGGAGCGCATCGAGGCGGCGGCCGCGGCCGACCGCATCCCCGCGACGGTGACGGCGCGCATCTGCGAGACCTTCACCCAGCGGATATCCGAGGCCCGCCGCACGGCCGCAGCCGACGCCACGCTGAGCGATGCCGATCTCCTGCAGATCGGCCTCATCACCCTGGCGACGCGGGAGCAGGAGCTGCACCTGCAGCGCTTCAAGGAGCGGGTCGTCTCGCGCAAGGGCGTGCAGACCCTGATCGCGCGCGCCGGCTGGCTGCTCGACGGCGCCAAGACCGGCGGCCGCGGCGGCTACGAGAGCGCCGCCCGCCGGGCCGTCAGCTTCACCGAAACCTTTCGCGTCGCGCTGGCGCTCCACCGCCGGCTCGGCCTCACCCGCTGGCTGGCGCAGGAGCTGGCTGACCGCTTCGAGCGGCTGTTGATCGTGCGTATGGGGTTGCAGCAGCTGCTCGCCTTCAACGAGCGGCAACTGACGCCGCTGCTGGGCTCCGCCGTCGGCGAGGAGCTGACGCAGATCCTGGGCAAGCGGGTCACCAGCGTGGAGCAGGCGCTGGCCGCCTTGCGCCTGCAGTTCCCGGAGTTCGCGCGCACGCTCGAGAGCCGCTACCTCGAGCGCGTCGCCGCCCAGCTCGAAGGCGCGGAATATGGCGACCTGCTCGCCGAATCCATCATCAGCCGCGAGATCCACAACGACCTCGACCGACGCTTGAGCGCGCGCTGGCGCGAGCTCGAACGCCGGCCGGTGCTGGACATCGAGCTGAGGCGCGAGCAGCTGATCGCGCGCGTGCCGCTGTTCGGCGCCCTCGACGCCCAGCGGCTGCACGCGATCGCGCGCCTGCTGCGGCCGCGCCTGGCGCTGCCGGGCGAGCGCATCATCGCCCGCGGCGCCCGCGGCGACGCCATGTATTTCATCGCCTCCGGCGCGGTCGAGGTGCAGCTTGGCCCCGCGCCGGTCCGCCTGGGCAGCGGCGATTTCTTCGGCGAGATCGCGCTGGTCATGCATCAGCCGCGCAATGCCGATGTCGTGGCGCTCGGCTATTGCCACCTGCTGGTGCTGCGGCAGCGCGATTTCGAGCGCCTGCTGGCGGGCAATCCGGACCTGCGCGCGCGCATCGACTCGGTCGCCCGCGAACGGCTGGCGCCGCCCTCGGCGGCCAGCACGGCGGCGCAGTGATCAGGGATCGGACCGCAGCCGTTTCGCGAAGATGACCTGGCCGTCGCCGGGTCCGTAGAAATCCGGCAGCTCCACGGCGGGACGATAGCCGAGCCGCCGATAGAACGTCCGCGTCGGCGCATATTGCAGCCGTGACGAGGTCTCCACATACATGGCGGTGGCGCCCAGCTCGCGCGCCCGGCCTTCGGCGGCGTCCATCAGCCGACGGCCCAACCCGGCCTGCTGTACGGCGGGCCGGACGGCGATCCAGTAGAGATCGTAGCTCGATTGGGTCAGCGCGATCGGGCCGTAGCAGACATAGCCGTCGAGGCGGCCATCCCGCTCCGCGAAGAAGAAGCGATAGCCGCTCGCGAGCCCTTGCGCCAATCTGGCCTCCACCAGCTCGACCGCCACGGCCACCTCTTCATCGGAAAAGAAACCGGTGGCGGACGTCAGCTCGCGCACCGCCGCGCGGTCGCGATTCATCGGCTCGTCGCGAAAGCACGGGGCCGGACGGGTTTCGCCACGCAGAATGGCCAGCGGGGCGAGCGATTCGGGCATGACACGCTCCTCTTCGTCTTATCGGGGCAAGGCCTGCGAGATCGGCTCGGCCGTTGCCGCGCGGCGCTTGCCGACGGTCGGCTCGGCGATCCTGGCCGGCAGCGCCGCGATGATCCGGCGCACGATGGCCGCGAGATCGAGACCGCTGCGGGCGGCGGCGGCGGCGAAGCCAGCATCCGGCGACAGGCAGGGATTGACGTTGATCTCGAGCACCCAGGGTTGGCCGGCCGCATCGACGCGGCAATCGACGCGGGCATAGCCGCTGAGCCCGAACAGCCGCCAGCAGGCCCCGGCAATGTCCGCCAGCCGGGCGAGCAGAGGCCGGTCGGCGTCCTCGAACTCGAAGCGGCGCACGGTGTTGCAGAACTCGAACGAGCCGGCATGCCATTTCGCAGCATAGTCGACGATGCGACGCTTGCCCGCGGGATAGTCGACGAACAGCATCTCCGCCGGCGGCAGCAGCTCGACCCCGTTGGGACCGCCCAGGAGCGACAGGTTGAATTCGCGCCCGTCGATGAAGCGCTCGGCGAACCACTCGCCGCCGAAGCGCCGCTGCCGCTTGCGAGCGACCGCCGCCAGCTTGCGGGCGTCATCCACCACCGAGCTGTCGTCGATTCCGATCGAGGCATGCTCCCAGACCGACTTCACGATGTAGGGTCCGGCGAAGGCGGGCGTCGACAAGCCCTGGGTCGCCGGCTCGACTCCTTCCGGGGTCGCGATGCCCGCAGCCGCCAGCAGGCGCTTGGCCAGCGGCTTGTTGGAGGTCAGGTACATCGCCTCGCTGCCGGCGCCGGAGTAGGGCAGGCCCAGGGACTCGTAGAGCGCCGGCGCCAGGTGGATGAGCCGGCCCAGCCCCTCGACGGACTCGACCAGGTTGAACACGAAGGCCGGCCGCAGATGCAGCAGGCGCTGGCGGACGGCCTCGAGGTCGAGCGTCAGCGGCACCGCCACCGGCGCGAAGCCCAAGGCGGTCAGGGCCTGCTGGACGGTATCGACCTCGACGAGAACATCCTGCTCGTCGGGCGCGGCATCGGCGGCCACGGCGCCATAGACGACGGCGACACGGGAGGAGCGGCGCGATCTGATCGGCACGATCATGGCCGCCTACTCCGCCGCGATGGAAACGCCGGCGCCGCCGCAGCGGCGGCGCGCCGACTCGACGATGCGCCCGATCAGCGCGTCATAGGGAATGCCCGCCAGCGTGCACATGATCGGCAGGTCCGAATGGGTCGGGTGCAGCCCGGCCAGCGGATTGACCTCCAGGAACAGCGGCCGTCCCCCGGCGTCCTGGCGCAGGTCGACGCGCCCGCCGTCGCGGCAGCCGAGCGCGCGCCACGCCGCCAGCGCCACCGCGCCCGCCGCCTTCGCCTCCTCATCGTCGGCCAGGCGGTAGACGACGCGGCTCTCGCATTCCTCCTTGTTGACGTAGGAATAGACGCCGGCTTCGGCCTGGGCATTCAAGACGACCTCCATCACCGCCACCGGCTCCGCCGCCGCGCCGGTGCCGATGATGCCGACGGTGAACTCCCGCCCCGGCAGGAAGGTCTCGACCAGCACCGGCTGGCGATAACGCTCGAGCAGCTGGCGGCAGAGCTTGCGCAGGGCCGAAGCACTGGTAACGCGCGAGGCCGGCGTCACGCCCTTGCCGGTGCCCTCGGCGATCGGCTTGGCGAACAGCGGGAACGGCAGCTCGACGGCCGAAAGATCGGCCATGGTCTCCACCACGGCGAAGGGCGCGGTCGGCACGCCGCAGTCGCGCACGACCCGCTTCGCCATGCCCTTATGCAGGGCGAGCGCCATCACCATCGTATCGGAGAAGCTATAGGGGATGTCGTAGGCGTCCAGCAGCGCCGGCACCTGGGCTTCGCGACCGACCCCCTTCAGCCCCTCGGCGATGTTGAAGACCAGCTCCCAGCGCTCGCCGGCCACCAGCCGCTGCGCCAGCTGGCGGACCGTTCCGATCCGGTCGACTTCGAGGCCGAGGCGCTCCAGCGCGCCGGCCAGTGCCTCGATCGTGTCGATGTTGTCGAACTCAGCGGTATCCTCGGCGCTGTAGCCGGCGGCCAAATAATGGTCGCGGAGATCAAAAGTAAGACCAACGCGCATCGGGTATCCCCCAATTGACGGTCTAGTTGTCGTTCGCTGACGCCTTGCCCAGCCCGAGCGTCCCGCCCGGATCGGGGTAGCGGTAGCGGCCGCCTTCGTAATTGGTGAGCAGCAGGTCGTCGCCCTCGCGCCCGACCACATAGTCGGGGATGAGCGGCACCTTGCCGCCGCCGCCGGGGCAATCGACCACATAGGTCGGCACGGCATAGCCCGTGGTATGGCCGCGCAGGCCCCGGATGATCTCCAGCCCCTTCTCCACCGACGTGCGGAAATGGGCCGAGCCGGAAATGGGATCGCACTGATAGAGGTAATAGGGCTTCACCCGCGCCATCAGCAGGCCGTGCATCAGCCGCTTCATCACGTCGACATCGTCGTTGATGCCCTTCAGCAGCACGGTCTGCGAGCCCAGGGGGATGCCGGCATCGGCCAGCCGGGCGCAGGCCTCCTTCACCTCTTCGGTCAGTTCGTCCGGATGGGTGAAATGCAGGCTGACCCAGAGCGGATGGAACCGGCGGAGGATCGCCGTCAGGCTGCGCGTCACCCGCTGCGGCACCACCACCGGCACCTTCGTGCCGATGCGCAGGAATTCGACGTGGCGGATCGCCCTGAGGCGCGACAGCAGCCATTCCAGCTTCTCGTCGGCAAGCGTCAGGGGATCGCCGCCCGAGAGCAGCACGTCGCGAATCTCCGGGTGGGCCTCGATATAGGCGATGGCGCGCTCCCACTGGGGCACGCTGAATTGGTATTCGTTGCCGGCCTCGCCGACCATGCGCGAGCGCGTGCAGTAGCGGCAATAGGTCGAGCAGAAGCCGGTCACCAGGAACAGCACCCGGTCGGGATAGCGGTGCACCAACCCGGGGACGGCGGCGTCATGGTCCTCGCCCAGGGGATCGTCGGCCTCGCCGGGCAGGCGCAGATATTCGTCATTGACGGGGATGTGGGTGCGCCGGATCGGCTGGGACGAATCGTCGCGATCGAACAGCGTCAGGTAATAAGGAGTGATGCCGACGGGCAGCGACCCCGTATGGCGGCGAATCGCCGCGGCCTCGTCGTCCGACAGATTGATGATTCGCGCGAGCCCGTCCAGGTCCTTCACCCGGCTGCGCACCTGCCAGCGCCAGTCGCTCCACTCGAGGGCGCTGGCCTCCGGGAAGAATCGCTTACGGAAGAGCTGGCTGCGCGGGCTGAGCGGGAACCGCTCGCGGGCAGTCGGGCGCTTGATTATGGGCGCAAAAAAAGGCGGCTTCGCCGCGCTGGGGGTGATCTTGGTGGGGAGGGCGTGTCGTTCGTTAAAGTGGTCGGTGGTACTTGGAGGCTTAACCTCCTCCGCGAGAACGCGGCGTTGCATTATAGTCCTTCCCGGGCAGATCGGTTGGTTCCTCGCGACCGACGGCGTCTACCCCTGCATCAGCCTGCATCGCTGCGGTCGTAGAATCGCAAATAATACTTCTCGATTGCGTTGTCCAGCGCCGCCGCAAGTTTTCCACAGGAATTGCGATTCGACTCGCGCGCCGGCGAGCGCTGCGCGGCGGGTAGCCCGCCGATGCCGAGAAAGCGCATGCCCGGCGGCGGCCGTTCCGCCATGATGGCGGCCTCAATTCTCCATTGTCCCGCCCCATGACCGCCTCGACGACCGTCCCGACCGCGCCCGCCGCGCCCACGGCCAACCACCTGCGCGGCATCCTGCTCATGCTCGGCGTCGGCCTCACCTTCACGATTCTGGATGCCACCGCCAAGCATTTGACGGCGTCGCTGCCGATCCTGGAGATCGCCTGGGGCCGCTATCTCTTTCACTTGGCCGTGCTGCCGCTTTTCCTCGGTGGCCAGAGCCTGCGCTCGGCCTTCCGCTCCGCGCGCCCGGGGTTGCAGATCCTGCGGTCCTCGCTGCTGCTGGGATCGACGGTTTTCTTCTTCGTGGCGGTCAAGCACATCCCGCTGGCCGACGCCACCGCCATCGGCTTCGTGTCGCCGCTGCTGGTGACCGGCTTGTCGGTGCCGATCCTGGGCGAGCAGGTGGGAGTACGCCGCTGGATCGCCGTCATCATCGGCTTTGCCAGCGTCCTCCTCATCATCCGTCCGGGCTTCGGCATGGTGCATTGGGCCATGAGCCTGCCTCTGCTCACCGCGGCCTGCTTCTCGCTCTATCAGATCACGACCCGCATCCTCAGCCGCAGCGACGGCACCCCCACCACCTACTTCTTTTCCGCCACGGTCGGCCTCGCCGTGACGACCGCCTGCCTGCCTTCGCTGTGGGTGACGCCCGATCTCTGGGGCTGGGTGAGCCTCGTCTTCCTCGGCGCCGCCGGCGGCTTCTCCCACTACCTGCTCATCCGCGCCTTCGCCATTGC
>JBGPEQ010000127.1:0-8708 GCA_041482855.1 Dongiaceae bacterium
GGATGCGGCAGGATCGGGAATGACGATGGCCTGGGCGTCGAAGCGGCCGCTGTCGGCGTCGCGATGACAGGCGATGCAGTTGCTTTTCGCCTTTACGGGAGGCGCGGCGAAAACGGCCGGATCGATGCGGCGATGGCGGCGAACCCAGAACGGCGCCGCCGTGATGCGCAGCGGATCGGCGGCCGAGACCTCGGAAAGGCGCCGGGCGGCCTTCGTGTCCCAGTCCTCCGCCGCGTAGGTCCGCAGAAACGCTGCAACCTCGGCCGCCGCCGCGGGCGGCAGGCTGGCGTCTTCGCCGAAATGGTCGTGAAGGTCCGCCATGAGCGCGGCCCAGGATGCCCGCGGCAGCAGGCTGGGATGGAAGGCGTAGTGACAATCCCCACATTCCTTCGCCCAGACCTGATCCCGGGCCATCGCGGGAACGCCGAGCGGCGGCAGGCGGGACAACAGGATCAGCGCGACCACGGCTGGAACGAACAGCGCCGCCAGGCCGAGCGCCGCCGCCGGAACTCTTGGCGGGCGCGCCGGCGGGACCTGTAGCTGCGCGGGCAGGCGCTTCCAGCCGGTGATCATGGCGCGGACGAGCGAGGATTTGTGCAAGCGCCCATCGGCGAGCACGCCGGCAAAGTGTGCGGCCACCATCGCCATCAGCGCGTAGGCGAGGAAGCTGTGGATGCTCCCGGCGGCGCTGCCGAACGCGAAGCCGGTGACGCCGGCGAACGGGCCCTGCTTCTCCTGGCCGCCCTGCACCATGAAGCCGGTGGCGACCAGGCCGGTCAGCACCGCGAAGAGGGCGAAGATCATCGCGGCACCGGCGGGGTTGTGGCCGACAAAGTGCGGCGGGTGCAGCTTCAGGAGATCGCGCAGATAGTCGACCGCTTGCCGCGGCCGATAGAGAAAGCTGGCGAGGCGGCTGTACTCGGATCCGAACACCGACCAGACCAGACGGAAGAGAAGGAGGGCGGCGATCGTATAACCGGCCGCGACATGCCAGCTCAGCCACCACACCGGCGCGATGAACTCGGTGGCGAGCGCGACGAGCACGGCGCCGACCAGGAGCCAATGGAACAGCCTCGTGGGCAGGTCCCACACCCACACCGGGCGCGTGCCGTCCCTGGTCTCAGCGACCGCGCGCGCAGCGCGATCAGGATTCCTCGGCAAGAGCTGTTGGATCATGAGGCCGCCGTTCGCCCGTCCAGCATCGGCATCGTCGCTGACGATGCCGCCGTACGGACCGCCGACCATAAACGAAGCAAGCTGACAGATAGCTGACGGTGGAGGGCCCGGCGCCGCCGCGCCGTGGCATTTGCGGGACATCCGGTCGCAAGGCGGCAAATTCACAATTTCGCCATGATCGCGGCGCATTGCCGCCATAGCCGGTCGCCAAGTTCCCGGGCGTACGGAGACCTTCCCTCTCTGTCTCGAGGCTCCCCAGCCGGCCTCCCTGCTAGCCCCCATGAGGCTGGGAACTGGGCTTCCGTTGGCCCCGACCCCCAGCGGCAGTCCGCGATACGCGCCGCGTTCCACCCCCATCCGGTGGAACGCGGCGCAATCGCTTTCAGCGTCAACTCACAGCAACCGGAACACCACCAGGCTCTCGCTGCGGCCGCGCAATTCCTGCTCGCCGAGCGGCTGCAGGGCAAACGTATCGTCGAGGCAGGCGGCGGTTTCGCCGCTGATGAGCACCACGACGTCGTCGGCGCCGGTGTCGATCTCCTTGCCGAGCTGCTCCAGGCGCTGGGCCGTGTTCACGGTGTCGCCGATCAAGGTGTAGTTGATGCGGCCGGGGGCGCCGACATTGCCGACGACGGCCGGGCCGGTGTGGATGCCGATGCGCAGGCGCACGGGCTTGAGGTCCTTGGCGCTGCGGCGCTCGTTGTCTTCGCGCAGCGTCGCCGCGATCGCCTTGGCGGCGCGGCAGGCGCGCACGGCGTGATCGGCCTGCATGGCCGGCGCGCCCCAGAACGCCATCACGGAATCGCCGATATACTTGTCGACCGTGCCCTGCTCGGCGTCGATGCAGCCGGCGAGCAGGCCGAAATGGCGGTTGAGGAACTCGGCCAACTGGGGCGCCGGCAGGCGGCCGGCGATCTCCGTGAAGCCGACGATGTCCGTGAACAGCACGGTCAGGGTGCGCTCTTCCGACTCCAACTCGGTCTGCTCCTGGCCGATCAGCTGGAGCACCAGCAGGCGCGGCACATAGATCTGGAACCAACGCAGGCCGCCGAGCATGGCATTGAACGCGCGTGCGGCGACGTCCAGCTCGCGGAAGGGGCTGCGCGGCAGCGGCGGCACGTTCTCGACGCTGAGCTGGCGGATGGCGTCTGCGGCGGCGGCCAGCCGGCGGATCGGCCGCCCCAGGCTGCGGCCGAGCAGCAGGGCGATCAGCAACGCGGCCACGACGATGCCGCCGCCGACGATGGCAACGAATTCTAGGCGGCGCAGCGGTGCGTTGACGTCGTCGAGCCGGACATAGAAGCCGACCAGCCATGGCGTCGGTCCATAGGACTGGATCTCGCGGTAGAGGAAGATGTAGGTGTTCTCTGTGTCCGACGGGCCGCCGCCGGTGTTGACGATGCGCCCGACCACGTCGCTGTCGCCGAGGATGTCGTCGGCATTGTCGATCGGCGGCGTCCACATGGCCGCCAGCACGCCGTCGCCGACCTCGTTCAGATGGGGCAGCGGCTTGTCGGATGACAACCCTTCGACGGGGCCGATCAGCGCGGGATGGGCGATCACCTCGTCATGGCCGCGCAGGACGAAGGCGCGGCCGCCGATCGGCGGCGTGGTGGCGGCGATGAAATTCGACAGTTCGCTGATGGACACCACGGCCATGACCAGGCCGCGGAACTGTCCGGCCTGCCGGACCGGCATGCGCACGATGATGAAGCTGCTGTGCAACCACTCGATGTAGAGGATGTCGCCCCAGGCGAATCCGGGCAGCTGCGGCCCGTTGCGGATCGCCAGCCGGATCTCCGGACGCTCCAGCCACGAGCCGGCGGTGGTGCCGTAGGCCCCGGCCTCGCGGCCGGCGCGCACCGCATGGAGATCGTCGCGCACGAAGGCGACGCCGGTGAGCTGGGGCGCGGCGGCGAGCGAACCGAGCAGCAGGTCGCTGAGGCGGGCATCGTCGTCGAGCGGGACGACGCCGGCGCTCAGCTGGTTGGCCAGGAACTCGACCTGATTGCGGGAGGGGCGCAGATGATGGTCGAGGTTTTCGACCTGGGCGTCGATGCTGAGCTCCGCGGTCTGGCGCAACAGTTCGTTAGTGTTGCGCTCGGCGACGTCGAGCGCCAGCAGCAGCACGGCCGCCACGGCGCCGGCGACGAGCACGCCGAATCCCAGCACCAGCACGACCGAGATCGACGGCCGCCAGCTGTAGGTCTTCATGGCGCCGCGGCCACGGCGTCGCCGCTGCCGCCCTCACTCCACGATGATCTTGACGTGCTGGCCGGGCGTCAGCCGGTCGGCGGGGGCGAGGCCGTTGAGGACGCGGAAGCGCTCCTCGCGGAAATCGGGGAACGACATCTTGGCGGCCAGCCTGGCCACGCTGTCGCCGGCGCGCACGGTCACCACGCGGATGGCCTGCGGATGCAGCCGCGCGGCCTCGGCCGCGCTGAGGCGGCGGAAGCTGTAGGTGGTCTCCTGCAGCTCGCGCTCGAGCGCGGCGGTCTGTTCGGGCTTGGTCAGGAAGACGAAGCGGAAGACGGTGTCGGCGTCGAAACGGATCGCCACCAAGCGGACATCGCGCAGCCCGCTTTTCATCTCGAGCTGGCCGGAGCCGGTCGCCGCCTCCATGCCGTTGACGTCGATGGTCTCGGCATCGGCCATCTGCAGGCGGGGCGCCCATTCGTTGGTGAGATAGTCGATCATGCTGGCGCTCCCGGCCTGGCGCTCGCTGCTGAACAGGAGGGCGGCGCCGTCGGCGCGCTGGGCGATCACGGCATCGGAGCTGTTCATCATGTGGAAGCCCGCGGGCACTTCGAAGGCGAAGCGCAGGACCGGGTGCAGGAACAGGCGGTCGCGGATGAAGCCCTGCTCGGGCTCGTCGCCGTAGCGCAGGCCGTCGATCTTCGAGAGATAGAGATCGCGCTCGACGATCGGGTTGGCGGGCTGGGCGCCGCCGGCCTCCTGGATGGCGCGCTGGATGCGGTCGGCCGTGCGCGGATGGGTCGACATGATGCTGAACTGATCGGCCATCTCCGGGCGGCCCATGACGGTGGCATCGAGCTTGTCGTCGGCCTGCAGCTGCGTCAGGAAGCTGGCCATGCCCAGGGGATCGTAGTTGGTGCGCGTGAGATAGCGCACGCCCAGGAGATCGGCCTGGTATTCCTGGTCGCGTGAGTAACTCTGCAGATGGGCGGCGGCGCCGGTGTTGACCGCCTGGGCGAGGGTGTCGCTGCCGGTGACGACGCCGGTGAGAATTCCCGGTATCGAGGCCAGCACGGCCTGGCTCTCCCGTTCGGCGGCGTGGCGCGCGGCGACGTGGCCGATCTCGTGCGCGAGCACGCCGGCCACCTCGGCCTCGCTGTTGGCGAGCGCCAGCAGGCCGCGGGTGATGTAGACGTAGCCGCCGGGCGTCGCGAAGGCATTGACGATCGGCGAACTAAGCACCGTGAAGTGGTATTGCAGATTGGGCCGATCCGAGGCGCGCGCCAGCAGCTGGCCGAGACTGTCGATGTAGCGGTCGAGCTCGGCATCCTCATAGGCGCCGCCGAACTGGGCCAGCACCTGCGGGTGGCTCTCGCGGCCGATGCGGACCTCGTCGGATTCCGACATCAGGCCGGTGAAGCTGGATTCGCCGGTCGCGGGATTGACGGTGCAGCCGGCCATTCCCGGGCCGACGATCGCCAGCAGCAGCGATACCCAGAGGGAGATGGAAATGCGAGGACGGTTCATTCCAGGACCTCGATCTGTTCGGGGTGGGTGATGTCCATCAGCGGGCCATTGAACGATCTTAGCCAACCGCGGGCGCGCAGGCGAACGCCTTGCAACGATTTGAAGACGATGCCGCTCTCCTGCAAGCGCTGCAGCGCCTCGCGGCTGAAGCTTAGCGTAAAGTCGGTCTTGTAGTCGGCCCCGAAGTTGAGATAGCCGCCGCTCCGCACGAGGGCGGCCGCCACCACGCGGCCCTCGACGATCTGGAAGCTATTGAGGGCGTCGCCGGCATCCCCGGGCGTGCGGACGCGATAGGCGGGATCGGCCCACAGGCCGCGACGCGCGTTGCGCGCCTGCGCTTCGATCCGCAACAGCTCCGGCACGAGGGCGCGGGTTTCATCCGTGCTGGCGACGCGGGCGAAACCCTGGGTCAGCAACATTTCCTGCAGCCAGACTTCCTTCGTGCCGTCGGCGGCGGCGAGCCAGGCCTGCGCCAGCAACCGGCCGTGGCGGTCCGCGCGGCGCGGGCCGAACTCCAGCAGCAATGGCCGGCCGACGGCTTCAGCGAGCGCGATGCGGGCGGCGTCGGCCAGCGGCTCCGCGCCCTTCGGGGCCAGGATCGCCGCCAGCCGCAAGAAACCGCCGTCGGCGAGCTGCAGCGTATCGCCATCGACCGCAGCGGCGACGATGGCGGTGGCCGGTGGATCGAGGACAGCGCCATCCGCGGCCGCCGCGGGGGCGGGGTTGACCGCGACGACCAACACGGTCATGAAGCGGCCGAGCAGGACTGCCATAAAACGCGGCAGCCGCAGAGGGAACAATGGCGGAATCCATTGAGCGTAACGAGGGACGTATGGCACGACGCGAGTTTTATCCTGACATCGAGCCCTTTGCGACCGGCTATCTGCCAGCGGGCGGACCGCACCAAGTCTACTACGAGCAGTGCGGCAACCCGCAGGGCGCGCCGGTGGTGTTCCTCCATGGCGGGCCCGGCGCCGGCGCCAGCCCGGTGCATCGCCGCTTCTTCGATCCCGCCCACTATCACATCGTCGTCTTCGACCAGCGCGGCTCCGGCCGCTCCAAGCCGCTGGGGGAGATCGCCGACAACACCACGCTGCATCTGATCGCCGATATCGAGAAGCTGCGCAGCCATCTTGGCGTCGACCGCTGGGTGGTGTTCGGGGGCTCCTGGGGCTCGACGCTCGCCATCGCCTATGCCGAAGCCCATGCCGACCGCTGCAAGGCGCTGGTGCTGCGTGGCATCTTCCTCTGCCGCAAGAGCGAGATCGACTGGTTCCTGTATGGCATGCGCGCCTTCGCGCCGGAGATCTGGCGCGAGTTCACCGATTATCTGCCGGCGGCCGAGCGCGGCGACCTCCTGACCAACTACTACAAGCGGCTGACCGATCCCGACCCCAAGGTTCATATGCCCGCCGCCCGCAAATGGAGCGTCTACGAGGGCACCTGCTGCACCCTGCTGCCGAGCCCGGAGACGGTGGAATCATTTGCCCAGGATACGGTCGCGCTCGGCATCGCGCGCATGGAGGCGCACTACTTCATCAACGACATCTTCCTGCCGGAGGACTCGCTTCTGAAGAACGTCGGCAAGATCCGCCATATCCCCGCGGCGATCGTGCAGGGCCGCTACGACCTGGTATGCCCGATCGAGACCGCCGACGAGCTGCACCGGGCCTGGCCGGAGGCCGAATACACCGTAGTGCCCGACGCCGGCCACTCCGCCATGGAGCCGGGCATCCGCTCCGCCCTCGTCGAGGCGACGGACAAGTTCAGAAGTTTGATCTGAGCGGGCGCGCGGAACGCCCACCCGGTAGAGCGTAGTCCAGGCGACTGGAATCACCAACTTACGGCGTCATTCCGGCGCAAAGAGCGTGCGAAGGAATCTTGGAAGCGGCTCTCAAGAGCGCTGCATGGACGTTGTGCGTCCTTCGAGACGCGCCCTGAGGGCGCTCCTCAGGATGAGGTAGATTGTTGATGGCATTTAGAAAGATCCTCATCCTGAGGAGGCCGCGAAGCGGCCGTCTCGAAGGACGCACGATCACTATCCAACGACTTCAGTGATTGTTCACAGCCTCTTTCGCCCCGATGACGACGGGGTATCTCACCTGATCGGGACGTGCTCTAGCTAGTAGAGGCCGGGGACCAGTCGCGCGGTACGGCGGGCGTAGTCTTCGTATTCCGGGAAGGCGCCGCTCAGCACGCGTTCCTCGTTCTTCATGCGCTGGAACTGGAAGCCGAGATGGACGATCAGCCACAGGATCGCCCACACGGAGGCATAGGGCAGCGCCAGGCCGATGATGCCGATCTCCTCGAACAGATAGACGGGATGGCGCAGGAAGCGGTAGGGCCCGTCGGTCACCAGGCGGCGCGCCTCCGGCATGATGCTGGCGGAGCGGTTGAGATAGCTGAAGGCATAGACGGCGAGGGCCGAGCCGATCGCAAGCATCACCAGGGATACGGTGTTGACGGTCACGGAATCCGGATTGCGCGGCAGCAGGGTCATGAAGCTGGGCATGCAGGTGCCGACGAGCGCGAACAGCCGGGGAAGGATGCCGGACGCCTTGGCCACCGGCCGCAGCCGCACGATGATGACGAGGACGATCAGCGACAGGAACATGATCAGGGTGAGGCGGGCGACGACCGCCGTGGCGAAGAACAGCAGGGAATGATCGGCGCGCGCGTCGAACAGCTTGATCAGCCCGATGCACTGCTTCAGCATGAGGAGGCCGTGGAACGCCACGGCGGCGCCGCGCATCGCCAGGTCCCAGCCGCGGCTCCACATCATCCGCTGCAAGAGGGCCGCGATCGGCAGCTGCGGCCGCAGATCGGTGGTCTCGGATTCGCTGGACATGGTGACTCCTAAGATACGGTGTGCAGCAGCCGCGCGACGGCGGGGCGATCGAGCACCCAGCCGACGGCGAACCAGATTGCGAGCGTGCAGAGAATGCCGGCATAGCCGTCGATGGCGTAGTGCCAGCCGAGATGGACCGAGCCGATCATGATGAGAGCTGCGAATCCCGCCAGCAGGATGCCGAGCCAGCGGCGGACGGCGAAACCGACCAGCGCGTAGGAGAAGGCGGTGGCGACGTGCAGGCTGGGCATGGCGGAGATGCCGGCGCCGATGTCCGTGCCGCCGTTGCCGACATAGGCCTGCCACAACATGTCCTGCACCTGCAGCGCCATCACCGGCACCACGTCGTTGGCCTGATGCAGATAGGCCATCAGCGGCGCGAACGGATCGGCGAGGCCGGTGACGCGGCCGAAATAGACCGGACCGGCGGACGACAGCACGGTCGCCGCCAGATTGCCGACCAGCGCCCACAGCAGCAGGGTCGTCAGCAGGTATTGCATGCGCAGCCGCGGCCGCCCGAGCGAAACGGCCTGCCACACCAGCACGCCATAGGTGACGAAGAACCAGAGGTGGTAGAAGACGTTGACGAGCGCGGTCGCATAGGGAGAGCCGAAGATCGGCTGCAGCCACTCCCACGCCGCGTGCCCGCCATGCAGCGCCTGGTCCCAGGCCGCGAGACGGGTATCCCAGGCGAACGGGTGGAACAGCGGGATCGCTGCCTTGAAATAGGTGAAGGTGGAGGCGAACAGCGGAAACAGGACGAAGACCGGGAGCGCCATGCAGATGCGCTCGACCGTGGCGTAGCGCCCGGTGATCTCGCTCCAGAGATAGTGCGTGAGCCGCGCCGGCCTGACGCGGATGAGAACGTAGCTGACATAGGCGAACAACAGACCCAAGAAGAAGGCCGCGTTCACCGTGAGCAGGACATCGCTGTAGAGTCCCGGCGAGAAGCGCGCTTGCA
>JBGPEQ010000128.1:0-8697 GCA_041482855.1 Dongiaceae bacterium
ACCATGCCATCGCCGTCGTGGCCGCGATGCCATAGCGCAGCGATGTGTCCGTGATCAGCTGACGGCCCAGGCCTTCGAGCATGCCTGCGATCACCAGCAGCCCGATGGCGCCGATGACGACCTGCGCCGCCAGCCGGCCGGCCGCCGCCAGGTTGGCGAGCCGGCTGTGCGCGCCGGGAAAGGCGAGGGCGCCGCCGAGCGCCAGCCCGCCGGCGCCGCACAGGACGATAGCGAGCAGTTCGGTGACGCCGTGGATGAACAGCCACCCGCCGAGCTCGATGCCCAGGCCGCGGCTGGCATAGAGGGCGAAGAAGGCGCCCATCATCAGGCCGGTCTGCACCAACAGTATGATGGTCGGCAGACCGAAGGCGAACCCGAGCGCGAAAGCCAACATGCCGATCTTGGCGTTGTGCGTGAAAAGGAAGGTGGCGAAGAAGGAGAGTGCGGTCGCATCGCCCGGATCGTCGTCGAACAGCCCTTTACGCAAATACTCGGTCGAGGCCGTGGGCGTGCGGCCGGACGCCATGCCCTCATCGACGAAGCTGTAGTACCAATCGGCATTGGCGGCGGTCAGCACGTAGCCGGCGAGGACGCCGGCGAGGAAGGCAAACAGGGAGATCGCGAACGGGCCTTTGAGCCGGCGCACCGCTACGGGCAGGCGCCAGACGAAGAATTCGATGACGGCTTCCCAGAGATTGGTGCGGGCGCCGTAGACGAGGAAGAAGGAGCGGCTGGCCAGGCTCTCCAGATACTCCACGACGTTGCGGTCGAGCGAAATGCTGCGCGCGACGGAGAGCGAGCTGAGCGTTGCGAAATAGAGGCTCGGCAGCCGCACCAGCTCGGTCGACGACAGCGTCTTGACGCCGCGCTTCTCGGCGCGGCCGACCAGTTCGTCGAGCGCGCGCCACGTCGCCTCGCGCTCGCGCCGGAAATGGAAACTCTTGAGGCGGAAATCTGCCACCGCACGCTCCCGTCAGATAAGTTCGCGCTGCTTGATCAGCAGGTAGCGGTTGATCAGCTCCATGCCGATTCGCTCCGCCGGCACGTCCAGGCAGTGGACGCCGAGCCGGCGCAGGCGCTCGAACACGACCGCGCGCTCGCGGATGAACCCGTCCGCGACGACCGAGCGGGCGACAGCGTCGAGCGTGTCCGGCGCCGCCTCGACCGTGGCGAATAGGTGCGGATCCTGGAGCGTAACGCAAACCACCAGGTGCCGGGCCGCCAGCCGGGTCAGGTTTTCCACCATCAGCTCGGCCGTGATCGTATCCACGAAATCCGTCATCAATATGACGAGCGAGCGTCGGTTCAAGCGACTCAGCAGACTGGTGAGGCCGAGCGTGAAGTTCGTCTCCTCGTGCCGATAGGCGAGGTCGGAGGACAAGCGCTGCAGGCGCGCGAAATGGTGCGTGCCGCCATTGGCGGCGGAATAGTGGCGGACCGCCGAGTCGAAGGCGAACAGGCCGACTTGATCGCCACTCTTCAGCGACAAGAAGGCGAGCAGCAGACCGGCGTTGATGGCGTGGTCGAGCTTGGGGATGCCCCCCATCGGCTCGCTCATGAGATAGCCGGTATCGAGCGCGAGGATGATCTGATGATTGCGCTCGGTGCGGAACTCCTTGCAGACGAGCGAGCGATGGCGCGCGGAGTGTTTCCAGTCGATCGACCGGTGATCGAGACCGGCCATGTAGGCGCGCAGGGCATCGAACTCCGAGCCGCCTCCCTGCTGGTTCTGCACCTTGATGCCGAACAAGGCATCCGGCGAGAAGAAGCGGGCCGCGGCGGTCCGAACGGCACGGACGTTCGGCACCGCCGGCAGCGTCTTCGCCAGCGCCTCGACATGCAGCTTCAACACCAGGCCGAGCGGCCCGCGCCAGCGCAACCAAAGACGTTCGATGCGAGCCTGGCCGCGGCGGCGCGGCAGCAGCGGAAATTCCATGCGAACCGTCTGGCCCGGAGCGATCGCCGCCCGGCGGTCGGGCGGCGGCGCCAACAGCTCGCCGACATCGCACTTGGCCTCGAAGCGGGCGCCAAAGCGGCCGGCCGGCAGCGCCAGATCCAGCGTCAGCGCGTCCGCGTCGCCGATGTACAACATGTTCGGCAGATGGACCGCCCACCGGAACGCCCGCAGGGACGGCGTCAGAATGGCGTCGGCGCCCGTCAGCAGCACGGCCGCGCCGAAGAACGTCAGGCCGATCGGCCACAGGCGCTCGTCGATCAACACCGCCAGCAAGGCGACGGGAACTCCGGCGCCGAACAGCGCCACGGCACGGAGGGTCGGGCGGATCATCGCGGCGCCGGCACCTGCTCGAGGATCTGGGCAACGATCTTGTTGGCGTCGAGACCTTCGATCTCCGCGCCCGGCGCCAGCACCAGGCGGTGGCGCAAGGTCGGCGGCGCCAGCGCCTTGACGTCGTCGGGAATGACGTAGTCGCGGCCGCCCAGCGCCGCGAACGCGCGTCCTGACGACGCCAGCATGTTGGCGGCGCGCGGCGAGGCGCCGTACTGCAGCGCCGGATGCTCGCGCGTCGCACGCACGATATCGACGATGTAGCCGACGATGTCGGACGACAGGCGGACATTCTCGATGGCCGCGCGCATCGCCGTCAGATCGTCGAGGGTGGCGACGGCCTCGACGCCGAACTGCGATGGCGTCGGCATCGTCGTGCGGTGGCCATGCTGGGCCACGATGGCGCGCTCCTCGTCGCGGCTGGGATAGGCCAGCACGTGCTTGAACAGAAAGCGGTCGAGCTGCGCTTCAGGCAGCGGATAGGTACCCTGATGCTCGATCGGGTTCTGGGTGGCGATGACCATGAACCCGCCGCCGAGATCGTGGGTCTGGCCATCGATCGTCACGGCACGCTCATGCATCGCCTGCAGCAGGGCGGCCTGGGTCTTCGGCGGCGTGCGGTTGATCTCGTCGGCCAGCAGCAGCTGGGTGAATATCGGGCCGCGCGTCAGCGCGAACTGGTTGGTCTGAAAATTGAACAAGTTGGTGCCGAGCACGTCGCCCGGCATCAGGTCGGGCGTGAACTGAATGCGGCCGAACTTCAGGGAGAGGGCGGCGGCGAAGGTCCGCGCCAGCAGGGTCTTGGCGACGCCGGGAACGCCCTCGAGCAGGACATGCCCATCCGACAGCAGGCTGACAAGCAACAACTCAATGGCGGCGTCTTGCCCGATCACCACCTTGCGCAGTTGTTGCTTCAGCTGTTCGCCGACCGAGCGAATCGTCTCCAGATCCATGCAGCATCTCCCGTTTCCAGCGATAAAGGTCGCGCGCAACATGCAGCAGGCGGCGGTCGTCGGCGCGTCCGGCGGCGGTCGCAAGCTCGGCCTCGCGGCGCAGCTGAGCCGGCGCGCTCCGGGCACGCCGAGCCTTGCCGATCCGCTCCAGCCATTGATCGAGTGCCACGCCGGCGAGCTGGGCAGGCGCGTGGACGCGCCGCGCCACATCGGCAAAGGTCACGGCGAGATAGCGCCCGAGGATTTCGGCCGTGTGGCCGCCGAACTGCAGCAGCCCCGCGGCATTCCCGATCAGGGTCGTCTTGCCCGCCTTGAGCGGCGGCTCGACAGGGATCGGCGATCCGAACCGGCCGGTCGCCGACCACAGCAAAACCGCCGCCGCCGCCAACGCATTGATCGTGATGATGATGATCGGGAACTCGAACAGCGCGCGCAACACGCTGGGATCCCGGCGGAAGCCGTGGATGACCTCGTCGACGACGATCGAACCGCCTTTCGGCAGCAGCTCCTGCACCATGCCGACGGCGATCACGGCGTTGTCGCCGCGCTTCAGCCCTTCGTTGGAGATCAGGTCGGGATCGGACAACACCCACAGCCGACCATAGCTGTCATCGGCCTCGCCGAGGAGCACTCCTAGATTGCTGTCGATGATCGGCGTAAGTCCGTCCGCGGTCATCAGCTGCGGCTGGGCAAGACTGGCCTCGCCGCCGTACCGGTTGCGGTTCCAATCGATCTCGCGCTGCACGATCCTGGTCGAGCCGTGCGACGCGACGATCCGCAAGATGTCGTCGGCTTTCTCGGACGAAAGGCGATACACCTGCCGAGCCCAACGCCGATTCGTAAAGTCAGCGGACGCCACCCATTTCGGCAGCACCAGCAGCACGCGGTCGGCTTCGAGGAGACCCAGCAGATATTCGTCGTCCTTCTGCTCGGCCGGCGGTTCCGCCACGATCAGCAGGTCATTGGGCCCCGCCTTCACCGCCGAATCGCTGCGGCTCACCAGGACGGGAATGCCGAGCGCCCGCAGCGTCTCGACGAAGGCCATGTGACCGATCGCCGACTCCGAATAGGCGTTGGCCTGGACCGTACTGGTGGGCAAGAGGTCCTCGCCGAAGACGATGAGCACGATGGCACAGATGAATGACAGACCGCCGACGGCGATGAGCCACAGGATCGTCCGCTGCGCGAATACCGGCGCGGCTGTCATGCGGCAGCTCCCCCGAGCACGACGTCCTCGCAGCGCTGCCGGCACAGCCGATAGGTCGTCTCATCGGCCGGCCGGCCGCCGAAATGGCTGATCTCGACAGCCGAGACGATGACGGAGAGGCCCGTCCGGCGAATTTCCGGCAGTACCGACAGGCCGAGGATCTCGCGGCTCGTGAGCGACGGCGGCAGGCCGAGGCCGAAGCGGCGCCGCATTTCATTGAGGCAGTACAGCAGCAGCAGGTGCAGCGCCTCGCCATGGGCGCCCTGGCGCGCCAGTAGATCCGCTTCGCTGAGCGCAATCTCCAGGCGTTCGCGATCGGCGTCGGAAGCGATCGGCGTGGCGCCGATCTGATCGTGGCCGGCGGCGCGGCGCTTGAACCTCTCTCTGATGGTAGGTATCGCGTTGACGAGGAAGAACAGCAGCAGCAGGCCGCCGACTACGAGCAGCGTTATCAAGACGATGCGGATGATTTCCTTGGCGATATCGGGAATTTTCAGCGGCTGGAATACCTCCACCGGCTCTTCCTGGGGCATTTCGGTCTGGTAGTCGCGCGCGCCGTAGACGCGCTCGACGGCATTGCCGACCGCCTCGCGCGTCGACTGCGCCAGCGCGGCCGCGGCGAGCCCGCCGATGAGGGCGAGTGCAAGCAAGCCGGCGAGCCTCGCCATCCAGCTGCCGAGCGACCGGCGGCCGGACAGAGGTCGAACGATCGGCCGGTGCCCGCGGGCGGCCGCGGGCATCGCCAGGGGACGGCGGGTCGGTGCGAACAAGGTCGAGACGGAGCGGTTGTGTCGGGCCAACGACCCGAAGGTGCCCGAAGTCGATGCAAAAGGAAATAGCGGCACGTCCAGGCGACACCGCGATTTGAAAGGACCGGAGACGCGGTCTCCGGGCGCGGACTTCGGATGCGGCGGCTAGCCGGCGGACTGCACGATCGCCGGCGGCACTATGATCGTGATAGGCGCCGGCGTTTCCATGGACGGCCGTCCGAAGTAGTAGCCCTGCAGGTATTGGACGCCTTCGCCGATCAGGAAGCGCGCGTCCTCCTGGGTTTCAACGCATTCCGCGACGGTTTCCATGCCATAGGCCTCGGCGAGGCCCAGCAGATTGCGGATGAAGAGCTGATTGTCGACGTTTTCAGTGAGGTTTTTCACGAACGAGCCGTCGATCTTGACGATGTCCAGCGTCAGGGTCTTGAGGTGGCGGAACGACGTGAAGCCGGCGCCGAAGTCATCGACCGCGACCCGGCAGCCGAGTTCGCGGATGGCCGACAGGAAACGTGCCGACTCCTCGATATCCGTGAGTGCCGAGGTTTCCGTGAGTTCGATGATGAGGCGTTGCGCGATCTCGGGCTTGTTCTTGACCAGGGCGGAGAGTGCCCGCAGCCAGGACTGGTCGCTCGAGGTCAGGCCGGAGATGTTGATGGCGAGGTTGAGAGTCGGATTGTCGATCAAGGCCTGAACGGCGAGGTCGAGCACATAGCGGTCGATCAGACGGACGAGGCCCAGTTGCTCGATGATCGGGATGAAGACGCCGGCCGGAATGATCTCGCCGTTTTCGTCGCGCATGCGCAGCAGGCATTCATGGAACACGGCTTCCTTGTTGCCGGCGCGCACGACGGGCTGGAAGGCGAACTGCAGGCGGCGGTCGCGCAGCGCTTCCTTGACCTTGTTGCCGACAGCGACGTTCTGGCGGTGCATCTCGCCCTGCTGCTCAGATACCCTGTACATGACGAAGCGGTCGCGGCCGTCGCGTTTGGCCTGCTTCAATGCCGTCTCGCCCTTGGCCATCACGTCGTAGGCAGTATTGCAGAATTCCGAGAATGCAACACCACCGATCGACACGGATATGTCGGTATCGCTCCCGTCGGTCGAGAAGGTGGTTTCTCGCACGGCCTGGAGGATGCGTTCGGCGGCGCGGGCCATCTGGCCCTGCGAGCACTGGCCGAGCACGATGCCGAAGCGGTCCATGCCGATGCGGCCGACCACGTCGCTGGCGCGCAGGCAGCGATCGAGGCGCTGGCCGATCTCGATCAGGATGGAATCGCCGACCTCGTAACCCATGCTGTTGTTGACGAGCGACAGCTTGTCGACGCCGATGACGAGATAGCCGCCGGGCACCTCGGAGCGCCGGCTGTAAGACAGCGCGTGCTCCAGGGCCTCGCGCAGGCGCACCTGGTTCAGGTGGCCGGTCAGTTCGTCGAAGCTTGCCAGCCGCTCGAGGCGCGCCTCGTTCTGCTTGCGGGCGTTGACGAGGCGCAAGCTGCCGATCATGCGGCCGGGGCTGGCATTGGCCGTGCGCTGGGCGCGGCCGCGGTCGTGGATCCAGCAGAAGGTGCCGTGGTCGCTGCGGACGCGGTACTCGCAGTCATACTGCTTGGCGTCGGCGAAATGGTCGGAGAGCGCCTTCAGGCGCGTCGCCACATCTTCTGGATTGATGCGGTTGACGAAGCTTTCGCCGGTCGCAATCCCGGAGGCGTCGTCGGTGCCGAAGATCTCGGAGGCGGAACCGATCCAAGTGATCTTGTCGGTCGCCAGGTCCCAGTCATAGAGCAGATCGCCGGCAGCTTCGACGGCGCGCTGCAGCCAGTCGAACTGACCGGAATCGGCAGCGCTTTCGATAATATTCCGCATAATTTTAAGCTCCCGACGGCCCTTGAACCCGCTGCTGCCAGAATGACCGGTGGTGCAACGATAAGTGCGGGACGTTAAGAATGTCTGAACTCGGCCCCCCGCCGCCGGCTTTCGCCGGCTGCGGCGCTGTGCTATCGGTCGCATGATAACGCTGTGGAATATCATGGCTATTCCGACCTCGCCCGAGGTCCGCACGGGATTGAACGATGGCACCCGCCGAGACGCTTTGGACCGCTGTTGCCCGCCATCCGGACGGGCAGCCCGCCCTCGCCGCGCCCGACCGGCCGCCGCTCGGCTTTAGCGGGCTGCGGCGGCTGATCGGCGACACGGTCGGCGTGCTCAACGGCTTCGGCATCGGCCGCGGCGGGCGGGTGGCGATCGTGCTGCCCAACGGGCCGGAGATGGCGGCGGCCTTCCTGGCGATCGGGGCCGGCGCCGCCACCGCCCCGCTCAATCCCGCCTATCGCGAGGACGAGTTCGACTTCTATCTGAGCGACCTGGAGCCGCGCGCCCTGGTGATCGCCGCCGAAATGGAGAGCCCGGCGCGGGCGGTTGCGGGCCGGCGCGGCATTCCCATCATTGAACTGGTGCCGCAGCCGGATCAGCCGGCCGGTTCCTTCAGCCTGCGGACCGATGGCGCCGGCGGCCCGAGATCTGCCGGCGGCATGGCGGAGCCGGACGACGTCGCCTTGCTGCTGCATACTTCCGGCACCACCTCGCGGCCCAAGCTGGTGCCGCTCTCCCAGCGCAACATCTTGGCCTCGGCCCGCCATATCGGCGAGACGCTGGCGCTGAGGGCGGCCGACCGCTGCCTCAACATCATGCCGCTGTTCCACATCCACGGCCTGATCGGGGCCGTGCTGTCGTCGCTGGCGGCCGGCGGCAGCGTGTTCTGCGCACCCGGCTTCAACGCGCTCAGGTTCTTCGCCTGGCTCGATGAGGCGGCGCCCAGCTGGTACAGCGCGGTGCCGACCATGCATCAAGCCATCCTGACGCGCGCCGAACGCAATCGCGAGGCGATCGCGCGCCAGAAGCTGCGCTTCATCCGCTCCTCCTCGGCCTCCCTGCCGCCGCCGGTGATGGCGGAACTGGAGCAGACCTTCGGCTGCCCCGTCATCGAGTCCTATGGCATGACCGAGGCCTCCCATCAGATGACCAGCAACCCGCTGCCGCCGCGACCGCGCAAGCCCGGCACGGTCGGGCCGGCCGGGAGACCGACCGAGCCGGCCCTCTGCGCGCCGGGGGCGATCGGGTTGGCGGCGATCTGATGCGAAGCCTCCGTCATCCCGTACGCGTCGATCGCAGGAACACCGAAGACCGCCTCGAGCCGGTCGGCGAGGTGCGGCGACAGCGGGGCAGACGACGAACGGACGAGGCGCAGGCGGCTCCGGTCGATCGTCGCGGCGTGGTCGGCGGCGCGCGCAACGACGGCCTGGTGCATGGTCGGCACGGCCGTGTACCAGCTCGGATCGAAGTCGTCGAGCCAGTCGAAGAAGCGCAGTGCGTGGAAGCCCGGCGTGCAGGCCACGGATGCGCCGGCCACAAAGGAGCTGAGGACCGCCCCGATCAGGCCGTGAACGTGGAAGAGCGGCATCACGTTGAGGCAGCAGTCGTCCT
>JBGPEQ010000129.1:0-8649 GCA_041482855.1 Dongiaceae bacterium
GGGCGAGGCGGAAGCAGGCGGTGAAATTCGTGGCCATGACGCGCTCGATGTCGGCGTCTGTCCACTCCGTCAGCGCGACCCGGTGCTGGATGCCTGCATTGTTCACGAGGATGTCGAGGCGGCCGAACTTGTCGGCGGCGTCGGCGACCGCCTTGACGACGGTGGCGGCGTCGGTGACGTCGAAGGCCGCCGCTTCGGCCTTGCCGCCCTTGGCGCGTATTTCCTCGGTCTTGCGCATGAGCATGGTGCGATCGCGGCCGTTCAGCAGGACGCGGGCGCCGTTGTCGGCCAGTGCCTCGGCGATGGCGAAGCCGATGCCGCGCGAGGCGCCGGTCACCAGCGCGACGCGCCCGTCAAGCGAGAATGCGTGTGTCATTTGCGTCTCTCGACCTCGTCGATGCGGACCCAGCGGCGACCGGCATCCGAGCGGATGACGGCGTCGATCACGCGCTGGATCTCCCAGGCTTCACGGAAATCCGGCCAGGCCTTGCCTTTGCCGGCAACGGCCAGCAGCAGATCGCGCACTTCGATCACCTTCATGTCGTTGAATCCGAGTTGGTGCCCCGGCGCCGGGCAGAAGGCGCCATAGGGTGGATGGTCAGGATCGGTCACGATGGTCTTGTAGCCCGAGCGACCCGCCTTCTGGCCGGCAGTGTAGAGCCGCAGTTCGTTCATGCGCTCCTGCGTGAAGGCAAGCGAGCCCTTGTGGCCCGCGATCTCGTAGGCCAGCTGCATCTTGCGGCCGGTCGTCACCCAGCTCGCTTCGATGGTGCCGCCGCTGCCGTTGGCGAACCGCACGAGAAAGCGGGCCTGATCGTCGGATACGACGCGCCGGCGGCGGCGTGCGCCGGACGACACCGGCCGCTGCTTCACGATGGTATCGAGCATGCCGCACACGGACTCGATCGGTCCGACGAGAAAGCGGGCGAGGGAGACGATGTGGCTGCCGAGGTCCGCCACCACACCGCTGCCGCGCGGCCCGCTGCAGCGCCAGGTCATCGGCGCCTGCGGGCTGATCATGTAGTCCTCGGCATGGATGCCGCGGAAATCGATGATGTCGCCGATCTCGCCGCCGGCGATGATGTCGCGCGCCAGCGCCTGGATCGGGTTCTTTACATAGTTGAAGCCGACCATGGTGACGACGCCGGTCTTGGCGGCGCGCGCCGCCAGCCCGCGCGCCTCGGCGGCCGTCACGGCCAGCGGCTTCTCGCAGTAGACATGCTTGCCGGCGGCCAGCGCGGCGATGGCAATCTCGCGGTGCGCGGCCGTCGGCGTGGTGATGTCGACGAGATCGACGGCCGGATCCTGCACGAGCTGGCGCCAGTCGGCGGTGGCGCGCCGAAAGCCCAGCCTGCGGGCGGCCGCGGTCGCCGTGCGCGCGTCGATCTCCGCGATGAGTTCCAGCACCGGTGCGGCCGGCAGGTCGAACACGGCCCCCACTTCCCGATAGGCGATCGTATGCGCGCGGCCCATGAATCCGGCGCCGATCAGGCCGATGCGGATCGCGTTCATTTCTGGCAGATCGAGCGACAGGCCCTCACCCTGGCCCTCTCCCGCTTCGCGGTAGAGGGGACTCAGTCGAGAAGACCAGCTTCGGTAGCCCCCTCGCCCGCGAAGCGGGAGAGGGTGGGGGTGAGGGTGCGTGCAGCATCTAGAATGCGGCGCTACATCGTCGCGCCGAAATGCCAGGGCGCGAACTCGTCCTCGCCGTAGCCGAACTCCTCGCTCTTCGAATGCTTGCCCGAAGCGGTGTCCAGGATCATCTGGAAAATGCGCTGGCCGACTTCCTCGAGCGTTGCCGTGCCGTCGACGATCTCGCCGCAGTTGATGTCCATGTCGTCCTTCATGCGTTGGTACATCGGCGTGTTGGTGGCCAGCTTGAGGCTCGGCGCCGGTTTGCAGCCGAAGCAGGAGCCGCGGCCGGTCGTGAAGCAGACGATGTTCGCGCCGCCGGCGACTTGGCCGGTCACGGACACCGGGTCGTAGCCCGGCGTATCCATGAAGACGAAGCCGCGCTTGGTCACGGGCTCGGCGTAGCGATAGACATCGACCATGTCGCTCGATCCGCCCTTGGCCGCCGCTCCCAGCGACTTTTCGAGGATCGTAGTCAAGCCGCCGGCCTTGTTGCCGGGCGCCGGGTTGCTGTCCATGGTCTCGCCATGCTTGGCGGTGTAATTCTCCCACCACTTCAGGAGGTCGAGCAGCTTGTCGCCGACTTCCTTGCTGACGGCGCGCCGCAGCAGCATATGCTCGGCGCCATAGATCTCCGGCGTCTCGCTCAGGATGGCCGTGCCGCCATTCTGCACCAGCAGGTCCGAGGCGACGCCGAGCGCCGGGTTCGCGGTGATGCCCGAGAATCCATCGGAGCCGCCGCATTGCAGGCCGAGCGTCAGGTGCTTGGCCGGGAGCGTCTGGCGCTTGACCTTGTTGGCCTCGGGCAGGAGCTGCTTGATGCGCTCGACGCCCGCGCGCACCGTGGCGTTGGTGCCGCCGGTCTCCTGGATCGTGTAGGTATGGATGCGGCCGCCGACCGGTATGCCCTCGGCCTCGCACAGCCGGTTCAGCTGGTTGGCTTCGCAGCCGAGACCGATGATCAGCACGGCCGCGAAGTTCGGATGCCTGGCATAGCCCGCGATGGTGCGGCGGAGGAGCGAGATGGCCTCGCCCTCGGCGCCGGCCGCGCAGCCGCTCTTGTGGGTGAGCGCGACGATGCCGTCGACATTCGGGAAGTCGGCGAGGGCCTGTGGCCCGCGGAACTGGTCGGAGATGAGGCGCGCCACCGTCGCCGAGCAGTTCACCGTCGTGAGCACGCCGATATAGTTGCGCGTGGCCACGCTGCCGTCGGGCCGCAGGATGCCCTGGAAGGTGGCGGCCTGTGCTTCCGGCAGCGGCGCGGTGTTGCGGCGGTCGGCGCCGATGGTGTGGTCGGCGGCGCTCGGCCGGAAGGCGAGGTTGTGGACGTGGACATGCTGGCCGGGCTGGATCGCCATCGTGGCATTGCCGATGATTTGCCCGAACTTGCGCACGGGCTCGCCGGCGGCGATCGGCAGGATCGCCACCTTGTGGCCGCGGGTGATCGGCTCGGCGGCCTTCACCTTGGGCGCGACCATTTCCCCCGCCGCGATGTCGCGCATGGCCACGACCACGGGATCGGAGGGATTGAGTCGCAGTGTGGCCGGCCGGTCGAGGACTTCCGCCATGGTAAACCTCTGACGCTAGGAACGCCGCCATTTCGCGGCACGGACAAAGCAGCCGGATGATAGCACCGCTGTCAAGGCCGGCGCACGCGCTCCGGCCATTCTCATTGTGCCCGCTCATGCCCGATGAAGAGGGCAGCCTGTCCGACGGAACGCCCTCCGGCCTGCGCGCCGATCCCGGCCGGGAGCCCGCTGCCGGACCTAATGCCGGCGGAAGCCGCTACGGGATTCACACATCTTTGGGCTGCATGACCCGCCTGCGTCCTTCGACAAGCTCAGGATGAGGGAATATCTTGGTGGCACGAAGAAAGATCCTCATCCTGAGCTTGTCGAAGGACGCAGGGCGGTCCTGCAGAGATGTGTAAATCCCGTAGCGACGTTCGTCGGGGCGACAGCGGAGAATGGGGTCGCACCGGGTACTTTGCGCTTGATGTTGCGTCTATGGTCGCCGCGCCCGGGCGCCGATTACGCAAAAATGAAATTCCGTTTCTTCTTGACAAGAATAGGATCGATATCCTAGAATTTGAAAATTATGTGATGGAGTCGTGCGCCCGAAAACCGGCGCCGGCTCCATCGCTTTTTTGGACCGCCGTGCACGGCGGTCTGGGCCGTGCAAGACGGCCCCGGACGCCGCATCCCTGATCCGGCGCCGTCGACCGTCCCGGCCTCGCCTGCCGACAAGAGCCGTCAAGAGCTCGCTCATGCGAGGCCCAATCCTGGACCGCGGGAACCAACCCGCATAGCCGTCGCGTGCATCCGGTTTGGAGCAGCCCGTCGTCCGGATGGCGCGACTCATCAAGATTGCGACCCGGCCTACCCTGGTTCTTCTGGGCCGGTGTTCGCTTCGGGCAGCCCAGGCCGGCCTCCGCGCCTTCGGGCGGAAGCGTGCGACCGGCCGTCGCGCGCGCGCGCGAAAAAGACGCCTACCCCCTGGCGTCGGGCATCTGAGGCCGTCCTCGTCAGACGGCCGGGAGCTCCCCCGGCTGCCATCCGTCCCGCCACCGACGACATGAAAGAACGCGAGGGTTCGATGACGGCTCCGCCATAGCAAGAACTGCCGCACGAGCGGTGCACATGACCCGGTTATGCAGTATTGATGGGGCCGGAACAGGGAAGGGTCATGGATTACGAACTCAGACGACGCTTCGGCCGCCGCCTGCGGCTCGGCATGGTCGGCGGCGGACGCTCGTCCCTGATCGGCGAAACCCACCGCATGGCTGCCCGCCTCGACGACCGCTACGAACTCGTCGCCGGCTGCTTTTCGTCTGATGCCGTGCGCGGCCGCGCGGCGGGCGCCGATCTGCTGATTCCTGTTGACCGTATCTATGCCGATATTCGGCAGATGGCCGAGGCGGAGTCCAAGCGCGCCGACGGCATCGACGTCGCCGCCATCTGCAGCCCGACCGACAGCCATCATGCCGCCGCCGTCGCCTTCCTGCAGCGCGGCATCGAGGTGATCTGCGATAAGCCGATGACCTCGACGCTCGAAGAGGCGATCGGCCTCGTGAAGGCGGTGCGGAAGAGCGGGCGGCTGTTCTGCCTCACCCACAACTACACCGGCTATCCGATGGTGCGGGAGGCGCGGGCGCGCATTGCCGCCGGCGAGATCGGGGCGGTGCGCCTGGCCAGCGTCGAGTTCCCGATCGGCACCTCGCGCATGGTGGCCGAGGAGCCGGACGCGGCCAAGCGTCACTGGCGCTTCGATCCGGATCGCGTCGGCGTGGCCGGCATCCTCGGCGAGGTCGGCACTCATGTGCATCACATGGCGAGCTTCGTCACGGGTCATGAGGTCGCGGCCGTGTCGGCGACCATGGCCACCTTGACGCCGGGCCGACGCGTCTATGACAACGCTTTTCTCACCGTGAAGTTTTCCAATGGCGCCCAAGGCATATTCTGGTCCAGCTATGTGGCGGCCGGCAACGAGCATGGCCTGAGCTTCCGCGTCCATGGCGAGAAGGGCGGGCTGGCTTGGCGGCAGGAGGAGCCGAACGAGCTGTGGTTGATGCCATTCGATGGGCCGCGTCAGCGCTTGTCGCGCGGTCAGGACGGGCTGTCGCCGGCGGCCGAGCGCGCCACCCGCATCCGCATCGGCCATCCCGAAGCATTTACCGAGGCATTCGCCAACCTCTATCGAGATTTCGCCGACGCGGCCATGGCAGCGCGGCTGGGCCTGGCACCCGGTTCCGCTGCCCTCGACTTCCCGCGCGCTGAGGACGGCGCCCGCACGCTCAAGCTGATCGAGGCTGCGACGGCTTCGAACGAACGCAACGGAGCCTGGGTGGACGCTTCGCTCGATCTCGCATAGGGAGAATTCATGGACATCGATCTCGATCCGAACACGTCGCTGCCGACCGATTTCGGCCGCGCCTGCCTCATCGGCCGGGCGTGGGTCCCGGGAACGCCGCCGGGGCCGAGCGTGGTGCTGGTGGATGGCAGCGAGGCGGTCGACATCACCCGCAGCTACACGACGACCTCGTTGCTGCTGGAGGCGGTTCACCCGGCGGCGGCGGCACGGGCCGCCAAGGCGCGCGGCACGCGGCTGGGGAGCGTGGCCGACATGCTCGCCAACAGTTCGGCCGACCGGCACGATCCGGACAAGCCGCGCTTCCTGGCGCCCTGCGACCTGCAAGCGCTCAAGGCCTGCGGCGTCACCTTCGTCTCCAGCCTGCTCGAGCGTGTGATCGAGGAGAAGACCAAGGGCGAGCCGGGCCAGGCCGACCATGTTCGGCGCACGCTGATGGACGCCATCGGCATCGACCTGTCGGCGGTGCGGCCGGGATCGGCCGAAGCGGCCAAGGTGAAGGACCTGCTGGTCCAGCGCGGCCTGTGGTCGCCCTATCTCGAAGTGGGCATCGGGCCGGATGCGGAGGTGTTCACCAAGAGCCAGCCGATGTCGGCCCTCGGCACCGGCGCCGAGGTCGGCCTCCATCCCGCGTCGACCTGGAACAACCCGGAGCCGGAGATCGTGCTGGCCGTCAACAGCCGCGGCGAGACCGTCGGCGCCAGCCTCGGCAACGACGTGAACCTGCGCGACTTCGAGGGCCGCAGCGCGCTGCTGCTCGGCAAGGCCAAGGACAACAACGGCTCCTGCGCCATCGGCCCGTTCATCCGCCTGTTCGACGACCACTTCACGATCGATGACGTGCGGCGCGCCGAAGTGGGGTTGTCGATTCACGGCGACGACCAGTTCACGCTGAAGGCGACCAGCTCGATGGCGAAGATCAGCCGCGATCCCCTTGACCTCGTCACCCACGCCACCGGCAAGACTCATCAATATCCCGACGGCATGATGCTCTTCCTGGGCACCATGTTCGCGCCGACGCAAGACCGCGACCGTCCGGGCGCCGGTTTCACCCACAAGCGCGGCGACCTCGTGACGATCGCGACGCCGTCGTTGGGCGCGCTGGTCAACCGCGTCAGCACCAGCGACGCCATCCCGCCCTGGTGCTTTGGCACGACAGCGCTGATGCAGAACCTGCGGACGCGCGGATTGTTGTAGGCTCCGTGAATGGGCCTTCGCACGATCATGTCAGTTCGGCGCGGAATATTGCTTGCATTGCTGCTGCTCGCCGCTTGCACCAGTTCCGAGACACCCAGTGCGCGCCGAGCCGGCGATAGGTGCCTCTACGGCGTCGAGGCCGAATATGGCCGGATCATGCAGTGGGGTTCCTGCGCGTATCCGCCGCCCTACTCGGTGCGTATCGGCGGACCCGACTAGCGCTTCCGGAGTTCGCGGGCGGCGCGGGCGAGGGCCGTGATCTTCTGCCAGTCCTTGGCGATGACGGCGGGGCGCGGCGCCACCCAGGATCCGCCGACGGCCACTACATTCGGAAGCTCCAGATAGGAAGGCGCCTTCGCGGCATCGATGCCACCCGTCGGACAGAACGCGGCGTCGGGGAAGGGGCCATGCAGCGCCCGGAGCATTTCGACTCCGCCGGCCGACTCGGCCGGAAAGAACTTCAGGACGGAGAAGCCGGCGGCGAGCGCCGCCATCAGTTCCGATGCCGTCGCGATACCCGGCAGGAACGGCAGTTTCGATTGCCGGGCCAGTTCTGCGATCTCCGCCGAGAAGCCGGGGCTGACGAGGAAGCGGGCGCCGATATCGAGGGCCGCGGCGATGTGGTCCCGCCGCGTCACCGTGCCGAGGCCGATTACGGCGTCCGGGACCTGCGAAATCATCGCGCGCGCGGCGTCCACGGCGGCCCCGGTGCGCAGCGTCACTTCGATGACCGGAAGGCCGCCGGCGACGAGCGCCCGCGCCAGCGGCACCGCGGTCGCGGCGTCATCGATGGTGATGATGGGGATGACCGGCGCCAAGCCGGCGATGTCACGAATGTTCATGCAGGACCGAATATCTCGTTGGGGTTGCCTCATTCCCGCAACACTAACAATGTAGGCCGCCTGGGGTTACGAGGAAAACGGAAATCCTCATGAAGCGTGTCGCCACCATCGGCGAATGCATGATCGAGTTGCGTCACACCGACTCGCAGACGCTCAAGCTCGGCTTCGGCGGGGACACGCTCAACACCGCCGTCTATCTCGCGCGCGCCGGCCGCGACGCCGGCATCCGCGTCGACTACATCACCGCCCTCGGCGACGACGCCTACAGCCAGGCAATGGTGGATGCATGGCGGGAAGAGGGCCTCGGCATCGATCTCGTCGCCCGCCTGCCCGGACGACTGCCGGGCCTCTACATCATCCGCACCGATGAGCGCGGCGAGCGATCCTTCACCTACTTCCGCTCGGCCGCCGCCGCTCGCGACATGCTGCGCGACGGGCGCGATGCAAGGCTGGCGGAACGGCTGACGGGCTATGCCTGCCTCTATCTGTCGGGCATCACCCTCTCGATCCTGGACGACGGACAGCGACAGTCCCTGATGAATATCCTGGATGGGCTCCGCGCCGGCGGCACGCAGATCGCCTTCGACAGCAACTACCGCCCGGCGGGCTGGCCGCGCATAGAGGAGGCCCGCACGTGGATGAATGAGGCGTTCCGCCGCTGCGATTTCGCGCTGCCCACGCTCGATGACGAACAGCGTCTCTTCGGCGACTGCGACTCCGATGCCTGCCTGACAAGGCTGCGCGGGATCGGCGTGCGCGAGATTGTCCTCAAGCTCGGCGGCGAGGGCAGCCTGATCTGGTCGGCGGGGGCGTCGACAGCATCGCGGATCACCGCGATGACGGTCTCCAAAATCGTCGACACGACCGCAGCCGGAGATTCGTTCAACGCGGGATATCTCTATGGCCGGCTCACCGGGCAGGATCCGGTTGCCGCGGCCACGATCGGCAGCCGACTCGCAGCTGTGAAGGTACAGCATCCGGGCGCCATCATCCCACGCAACGCCATGCCGGAACTCGACGCTATCTGAATTCCATCAGCACGAGGCACACGAGCACCATGCGCATCCTGATACCGGACGCGATCTTTCCGGGCGAGGCGACGATCGAACAA
>JBGPEQ010000130.1:0-8602 GCA_041482855.1 Dongiaceae bacterium
ATGCTGACGAATTTCAACTACGACACCGCCCATCTCCGGGAGCAGGACCGGGAGCACATCATCCACCCCTGGGTCGACCTGGGCACGGCGAAGACGCGCGAGCCGATGGTGATCGCGGAGTCCGAGGGCGCCCATATCTACGACTCCGAGGGCCACAAGATGCTCGACGGCATCGGCGGCATGTGGTGCGTCAATATCGGCCATGCGCGCGAGGAGATGGCGCAGGCGATCGCCGACCAGGTGCGGCGGCTGTGCTATTACTCGCCGTTCGGCCTGATCTCCACGCCGCCCTCGATCGAGTTCGGGGCGAGGCTGGCGGAATACGCGCCGGGCGATCTCAAGCACGTCTTCTTCACGACCGGCGGCTCGACGGCCGTGGATTCGGCGCTCCGATTTGTGCAGTTCTATTTCAACTTCATCGGGCAGCCGCAGAAGAAGCACATCATCACCCGCGAATACGCCTATCACGGCAGCACCTATCTGTCGGCCTCGGTATCGGGCAAGCCGGGCGACCGGGGGCATCTCGATTTCATCACCGACACGATCCACCACCTGCCGTCGCCCAACCCCTATCGGCGGCCGGACGGCATGTCGGAGGCGGAGTTCGGCGCCGCCAAGGTCAAGGACCTCGAGGACAAGATCCTGGAATTGGGGCCGGAGAAGGTGGCCTGCTTCATCGCCGAGCCGCTGCTGGCCTCCGGCGGCGTCATCGTGCCGCCCAAGGGCTACCAGCGGGCAACCTGGGAGGTGTGCCGGAAGTACGACGTGCTCTACATCTCCGACGAAGTGGTGACCGGCTTCGGGCGGCTCGGGGAGATCTTCGCGTCGGAGCCGGTATTCGACATCGTGCCGGACATCATAACCTGCGCGAAGGGGCTGACCTCCGGCTACATTCCGCTCGGCGCCTTCCTGCTGTCGGACCGGCTCTACGAGCGCGTCACCGGCGAGGGCGCCAAGGGCAAGTTCTTCTCCAACGGCTTCACCTACTCGGCCCATCCCGTGGCCTGCGCCGCCGGCCTCAAGAACCTGGAGATCATGGAGCGCGAGAAGCTGTGCGAGCGGGTGCGCGAACTCGGGCCCTATTTCCAGGAGCGGTGCCGGACGCTGGCCGACCTGCCGGTTGTCGGCGACGTCCGCGGCAGCCACCTGATGGTCTGCGTCGAGTTCGTCAGCGACCGCAAGACGAAGATGGCGCCGCCGGCTGAGTGGGAGATCGGCCTCCGCATCATGCGCAACACCATGCCGAAGGGCCTGCTGGTGCGCCCGATGGCCCACCTCGTCGTGCTCTCCCCGCCGCTCATCGTGACGCGCGCCCAGATCGACGAGGCCGTCGAGGCCCTGCGCGCGGGCATCAAGGACACGATGGACGAGCTGATGCGCGAGGGACTCTGGCGCGGCTGAGATGGCCGGCTTCATCATCCGTCCCTACCGGGAGGCCGACCGCGCCGCCGTGATCGCGGCGGAGATCGACCTGCAGGAATATGAGCGCACCCTGCACGACACGCGCCTGCCGGGGGCGGCGGTGATGGAGGCCTATTTCGACCAGTTGCAGCAGCAGGTCGCGGCGCAGTCGGGGGCGATCCTGATCGCGGAGGATCATGGCCGTCTGCTCGGGCTCGTCACCTGCGTCGTCGCGCAGGACAACGTCGTCGCGGAGACCGCGGATTCGAATGTCCACGGCTACATCACGGACATCTACGTCGTTCCCGACCGGCGCGGCAGCGGTCTCGCCCAGGCCCTCCTGCAGGCGGCCGAAGCGCATCTGGCGCCGACGGGCGTCAGCCGCGTGCGCATCAACGTGCTGGCCGCCAACGCCATGGCGCGCCGCGCCTACGAGAAGCACGGCTTCGAGCCCTATGAGGTGATGTACGAGAAGCGGCTGCGCCGATCAGACTGAGCGATCCTATCGCGCGCGGGCGTGATAGTCTCGGGCCGACGGCTGACCGCAGGAGGATCGACAGCCCGATGAGTGCGACCAAGAAAGGCGCCGACCGCGGCGGCTCCAACCCGAAGCCCATCAATCTCGCGCTTCAGGGCGGCGGCGCTCATGGCGCGTTCACCTGGGGCGTGCTCGACCGCCTGCTGGCGGACGGCCGCCTCGCCATCGACGGCATCTCCGCCACCAGCGCCGGCGCCATGAACGCCGCGGTCGTCGCGCAAGGCCTGCTGGAGGGCGGGCCCGACGCGGCGCGCAGGGCGCTCCAAGAGTTCTGGCGCCGGGTCAGCCTGATGGCCGCCGCCAGCCCGCTTCAGCAGAGCTGGATCGATCGGCTGTTCGGCGGCTACAGCCTGGATTTCTCGCCCTCCTACCAGATGTTCGACTTCATGACGCGGGTGCTCTCGCCCTATCAGTTCAATCCGTCGGACATCAATCCGCTGCGCGAGCTGCTGATCGACAGCATCGATTTCGAGCGCCTGCGCGCCGGCGGCGGCGTCAAGCTGTTCGTCGCCGCCACCAACGTGCGCACCGGCAAGATCAAGGTGTTCGATACCCGCGAGCTGTCGGCCAGCGTGCTGCTGGCCTCGGCCTGCCTGCCGCTGATGTTCCGGGCGGTCGAGGTCGACGGCCAGCACTACTGGGACGGCGGCTACATGGGCAATCCCGCGATCTTCCCGCTGATCTACAACTGCGATTCGCGCGACGTCGTGATCGTCCACATCAATCCGATCGAGCGCGACGAACTGCCGACCAACGCGCGCGACATCCTCAACCGCATGGACGAGATCAGCTTCAACTCCTCGCTGATGCGGGAGCTGCGCGCCATCCAGTTCGTCACCGATCTCATCGACAAGGACCGGGTCAAGGGCGGCCAGCTCAAGCGCATGCTGATCCATTCGATCGAGGCCCAGGAGGTCATGGCCGGCCTCGGCGTCTCCAGCAAGCTCAACCCCGATTGGGATTTTCTGACCCATCTGCGCGACGTCGGCCGGGCGCGCGCCGACCAGTGGCTGGCGATCAACTACGAGCGGGTCGGCCGGGAGTCGACGGTCGACCTGCGCGCCAGTTTCCTCTAGTCGGCAAGCTTGGTACGCATGGTTTTCATTATTTTTCAATTTATTACACGTCGTCGCTCTCATCCAAGCTGATGGAGCGTCCCGGCAAAACGACCGGGCTGTGATCTGGATCATGTTGGCAGGATGCGCAATTGTGTTGACGTTTGCGGCAGGTCGTTAAGAATTGACGCAGGGCGAACCGCAGCGAGAACGGGCCGGACTCGAAATCGATCCGGCCTGTCGCAGGGAGCGCTGCGGCACAAGATTGGGGGAATATCGTGCCAAAGACGCCGCCGACGCGAACGCTTTCCACCATCGAGCTGTTCTCCGACCTCGACGAGGCCGAACGCAAGCGCATCGAGGGCCGTTGCCGCTGGCGGATCTTCCGCCCGGGCGAGCGCATCCTCGAGAGCGGCACCGAGACCCGCGAGGTCTCCTTCCTGGTGCATGGCAGCGCCAGCGCCCTCAACTACTCGCTCTCCGGCCGGGAGATCGGCTTCGCCACCTTTTCCGCCGGCGATTACTTCGGCGAGTTGTCCGCCATCGACGCCCAGCCGCGTTCGGCCAGCATCGTGGCGACCGAGGAATGCCTGGTCGCCAGCCTCTCGGGCGAGGAGTTCCTGGACCTGCTGCGCCAGCGGGTGGAGGTCACCTTCAAGGTGTTTCAGCGGCTGGCCACCATGGTGCGGGCGAGCGACGTCCGCATCATGGAGCTGAGCACGCTGGCCGCCAGTGCCCGCGTCTATTCCGAGCTGCTGCGCATGGCCAAGCCCGAACCGGCGGTGCCGGGACAGTGGGTGATCCACCCCCTGCCCCCCTTGCGCGAGATCGCCAGCCGCGCCAGCACCACCCGCGAGACCGTCAACCGGGCCATCACCCAGCTCTATCCGACCGGCCTGATCCTGCGCAAAGGGCGCAACCTCTACGTCACCGACAAGGCCAAGCTGCAATTGATCATCAAGGAGTTGCAGCATACCGGCAAGGGCCGGGGGTGAGCGAAAACCGGTCTCGATCGGGAATTAATCCGCCCTCTCATCCGTTGTTCCCAGGTCGATATTACACGCGCCTGTGATCGCAGTCACATTCCTGCCGCCGACTCGGCGGCACTCTGCCTGCCGTGAACGGTGCGAAGACACCCGACAGACAGGAGGGGCAGATGGCTGGCCCACAGGCAACACTCCGTCGGGCGCAGGATCATACCCTCGGGAGTCGGATGACAGAGGATCGCGGAGGCGGGCAGGAGTCTTTTCAGCTGCCCTGCGCCGGCCAGACCGCCGACAGCATCGAGCGCTGGGTGAAGGCCGAGGCGTCCCCGGGCGCGATCGTGGTCGTGCGGCACACGCGCTGGCACCTCTATGAATATCACCTCGACGAGGTCGCCAAGCTCAATCTGCGGGCCGGCCGCATCTACCTCGCCCAGCACGGCCGCTTCAGCCTGCACGGCACGGGCATCTCCGGACCCAGGGGCTCCCTGACCCTGCTGGAACCGACGCCGGCGGTCGTGGCCGCCGCCCTCCACGGCAAGACCTGGCAGCACGGCAAGCCGGCGTTCAAACGGCCGCTCTCGGCCCGCGAGGTCGAGCTGTCGCGCGCAATCGCAGCGCAGGATCTGCTGCCGCAGGACGCCGAGGGATAGTCCCGCCCGACCGACGACTCTCGCGTCAGTCTATGTTCTGCACCGCTACGTTGAATCCCAACGCGCGCAGATACTGCGACGGCACGTGATGGCGGATAGGGGACGGCAGCAGACTGATGACCTTACCGAGAAGCCCCGGCTGAGAAGGCGTGGAGCGCCCCCTGCCCTTTATGATCTCGACAATCCTTCCGATCTTCCTGAGGATCTTCGCGACATCCAATGGGCTGAGGCCGGCACGCACAGCCTCGTCGAGGAGATCCAGGAAATCCAAATCCAGGAAGTCCGGCTTGTCGCACCGTGCGTCCGAGAGAAATGCCGCGTCGAATTGGTCGTCCTGCGGGCACTGGAGCAGGCGGCCGACATGGCGGAAATCGAACGCAGATGGGGGCAGTGTCGGGACGATGTCGCGGCCATGCACGAGGCGGTAGGTCGTGGCCCCCAGCGAGCGTTCGTAGTCATCGACGATCGCCGATCCCAGACAGCGCGGCATTCCGAAGGTGTAGACGGCATCGACCTGCAATTGCAGGCGCTCGCGCAGGAATTTGGCGGCAACGACCGCCAGGGCACCACCGAGGCTGTGACCGGTGACGACAATGGGCGTCTGCGCAGCGGCAGACTTCCCAATCGCGGACGTGATCTGCGACCAGACGGATTCCACTCCCGCCTGGAATCCGGAATGGATGTTGTCCTTAGACGGCCTCGCGTCGAGATCGGTAAGCCAATCCTCGACAACGAGTGGATCCGTGCCGGCGAAAGCGACAATCGTTGCATTCCGACTGGTCACGATGAGTCCATCGGTGTCGACCTGCAGCGATGATCCGGTTTCGGGACTCTTAAGGGGTGCTGCTCGGATGAGCTGCCATTCCCGGAGCACATCCGAGACCTTTCCCTCATCTTCCTTATCGTGCGTCTCGTACGCCAGCTGGGACAGCCACGCCATTGCGCCGGCGGTCCGCAGATCGAACGCGGATGCGACCGTGAAGTCTGCAGGCTTTGCAAGGCTGTATGATTCGCGAGGCAATCTGACCGCAAAGGTCATGTCACGACCTTTCTTCTCTGGTCCTCCCGAATGGGAGGTGCGGACGCCTCAACGGAAGCATTGTACCACGGAAATTGCAGACATTGCCGGCACAATCTTCCGTGCTGCCGCCATATGTTTTCGAAACCGATGTAGCGACGAGTTACTGCACGGCGAGGACGCAGTGCGGTCATGATGCCGCTCTGACCGGCGGGGGAGCGGGATTCTAACCCGCTACTGAATCCACACCTCGACCGAGGCGGAGGCGCCGGCGCTGTCGATGACGGTGACGCGCGTGGCGCCGGCGCCGTCGGGCCGAAACTGGGCCTGGCGCTTGAACGGCGCCGACGCGACGGGCACGCCGTTCACCAGCCAGAGCAGCGGCATGCGGCCGCCATTGGCGCGCAGCAGCAAAGGCTCGATGCGGCCGTCGCCGGCGCTGAGAGCGACCGTCGCGCGGTCGGCGGGAAACGCGATCCGCGGGCGGTCGCCGGCTGCGAAGAGTGCGTCGAGGGCCGACGGGCCGGGATCGAATCGGCGCAGCGGCGGCGGCAGGTCGGCGTTCGACGCCAGGAGAACGCCGGCCGGCGGCTTGGCGGCGAAGGCCACGCTCGGCAGGCCCTGCGGCCGCGGCAGCATGTCGAAGACCTCGAACAGCACGGGCGCCGCGGCGTCGCGACCCATGCGGCCGGGCGAGAAGCTGCCGTCGGGCCGGCCGACCCAGACGCCGACGGTGTAGGCGCTGTCGTAGCCGATGGCCCAGGCGTCGCGGAATCCGTAGGAGGTGCCGGTCTTGTAGGCGACCGTGCGCCCTTGCGCGCGGTTGCGCGGCGCCAGCATGCCCGGCGGCGGCGGCATGTCCGCGAGGATGCGCGTGAGATACCAGGCCGACGAGGGTTGCATGATGGCGACCGGCTCGCCCGCGGGCGCGGCATCGGTGTAGCGCAGCGGCAGCACCTCGCCGCCATCGGCCAGCCCGGCATAGAGCGTGACGAGATCGGCAAGCGTGATGCCGGCGCCGCCGAGCGCGATCGGCAATCCCGGCGCGCCGACGGCGTCGGGCAGCCGCAGCGGCGTGCCGGCAGCCTCGAGCGTGCCGACCAGCCGCATGGGCCCCAGGCGATCAAGCAGCGCCACCGCGGGCAGGTTCAACGAGAGCTGCAAGGCTTCCCGCGCGGTCAGCTGGCCGCGATAGCGCTTGTCGAAATTCTCGGGCGCATAGTCGCCGAAGCGCATGGGACGGTCGACGACGATGGTCTCGGGATGAATGAGGAGATCGTCGAAGGCGAGGCCATAGATGAACGGCTTCAAGGTCGAGCCCGGCGAGCGCACGGCCTGCACCAGATCGTTCTGCCCGAGCCGGCCGCTGTCGAAGTAGTCGCCAGAGCCGACATAGGCGCGCACCCTGCGGCCGGCATTCTCCACGACCAGCAGGGCGATCGTCGCCCCCTGCTCCAGTTTCAACTGATAGCGCCCCGCCAACGCTTCGAGTTGGGTCTGCAGGCCGCCGTCGATAGTGGTGCGAATGAACGGAGATTTCGGATTCGCGGCACGCAGCCGCTCGGCCAGGTGGGCGGCCAGATGCGCGGCCGGGCGCCGCTCGCTCGGCACCGGCTGGACCGCGGCTTCGGCGACCGCCTGCGCGGTCAGGAGGCCGACGGCCGCCATGCGCGCCAGCACACGGCCGCGGGCGGTCAGAGCGGCGGCGGCGTGGCGGTCGGGCCGCAGCGCTTCCGGCGACTGCGGCAAGGCCACCAGCAGCGCCGCTTCGGCGTCGGTCAACTGGCCGGGTTCCTTGCCGAGGTAGAACAGTGAAGCGGCGCGCACGCCCTCGAGATTGCCGCCATAGGGTGCCAGCGTGAGGTACATGCCGAGGATGGCGTTCTTGTCGTAGTGCCATTCGAGCTGGAGCGCACGCGCCATCTCGATGAGCTTGGCGCCGATGGTGCGCGGGCGCGGCTCCAGCAGGCGGACGGTCTGCATGGTCAGCGTCGAGGCGCCGGAGACGACATGCCCTGCCCTCGCCCACTGACCGAGCGCGCGCATGAGGGCGAGCGGATCGACGCCCCAATGGCTGTCGAACCGCTTGTCCTCGTAGGCGACGAGCATCTGCAGGTAGCGTGCGTCGACCTGATCGACCGTGACGGGCAGACGCCAGGTACCATCGCGCGCGGTGAACGGCGTCAGCAGCCGCCCGTCGCTGTCGACCACCAGTGTCGAACGATCCGCGAGTCGCGTTAGGTCAGGAGGAAAGATCCGATCGAGAGCGAACGCAGAGACAATGAGGGCGAGCAAGGTCGCCGCGCCGGCCGCGGCGACCCGCTTCACCCATGTCCGCATCGCTCGCATGCGCTTCCTATTGCAGCGGTGTCACCGTCATCATGCCGGCGGCCGTCCGCGCCCGATACTGCGGCTGATACATGTCCTCGACCTGCGCCGCCGGCAGATGATAGGTGCCGGGCGTCACCGCGCGCACGAGATAGGCGACGGTGAAGGAGCGACGCCCCCAATCCAGGTCGACGGCGGCGACAAAACGATCGTCGAGGTATTCGCTGTAGAGCGTCGGCGTCAGCTCCGGCAGCCAGGCCAACTCGTCCGTCGAGCGGGAGTCGGCCAAGCGCGCGTTTTCGACTTCGAAACCGGCCGGCAGCAGATCGATCAGCAGTGCCTGGTTGTAGACATCCGCGTCCGACTTGCCGGAGAGCACGACTACGAGGATGTCGCTTTGCTTGACGGTGCTGGGCGACACCTCTTCACCGGCCATCGTGTAGTAGTGACGCTCGAGCGTGAAGCCCTGCGACTCCGGCGGCAGGTCCTGGGCGGGCGCGCCCATCACAGTCGCCACGGTCCACACCGTGTCGGCGCCGGCGTTGCTCACCTTGACGCCCTTCGCCAGCTCATCCGCCGCAGGCCGCAGGTTGAGCGCCGTCTTGCGCGGCTCCTGCGCGGCGCCG
>JBGPEQ010000131.1:0-8563 GCA_041482855.1 Dongiaceae bacterium
CCGGTCTTCCAGCAGTGCGGCACGATGATGAGGCCGCGCTGGGCCGCCATGTCGCAGACGACCTTGGCCTCGCCGAGGCCGCCGACGCGGCCGACATCGGGCTGCGCCACCTGCACCCGACCCCGATCCATCAGCTCCTCGAACTCATAGCGGGTGGCCAACCACTCGCCGGCGGCAATCTTCATGGGCGCTCGCTCCGCCAGCTTGCGGTACTCGTCGAGATTGTCCGACCAGATCGGCGTTTCCAGGAAGAAGATGTCGAATGCGGCCCAATCCTTCACCACCGACAGGCAGGTGGCCGCATCCTCCCACAGGTACTGCACGTCCACCATCAGCACCATCTCCGGCCCGAGCGCCTGGCGCACGGCGGCCACGACTTCGGTGTGGCGGTCATAGGATTCCTTCATGCCGCCATGCGCATAGGGACCGTTCATCGTGACTTCCGACTTCACCGCCTTGAAGCCGAGGCGCTTGGCGTTGCGCGCGGACTCGACGAGGGCATCGCGATATTCAACGAAACTATGGCCGGCCGGCTGCAGCGAGGCGTAGGGCACGATGGTCTTGCGCTGCGCGCCGCCGAGCAGCTCGTGCACCGGCTTGCCCAGCGCCTTGCCCTTCAGGTCCCAGAGCGCCATCTCGACCGCGCCCATGGCATGGACGACGGCCCCGCGCCGTCCGTTCATGGCGGTGCCCACATACATGCGCCGCCACAGCCCCTCGATGTCGAAGGGATCGGCGCCGATCAGCATGTCCTTGATGCAGAGTCCCATGGTGTGCGTGCCCGGCGCCTCCACGCAGGCCTTCGCCACCCACGGATTGACATCGGACTCGCCGATGCCGGTCACGCCGTCATCCGTGCGGATGATCACGATGAAACTGTCCTGCGCCGATGACGTGAAGCGCGGGTCGTAGTTGGGAGCCAGCAGGACGTGGCTCTCGACGGCGGTGATTTTCATGGCGGTTCCGTGATCGGTGGACGAGGTATTGGACAGGTTGTAGGGGCGACCGGCCGGTCGCCCCTACAGGCGGATGGTCAGGTGTTCACGTCGTCGGCTATTGCACCGGCGCCGCCTTCACCTCGTTCCACAACTCCACGCGCTTCTGGAAATCCTCGGGCGTCTGCAGGAACACCAGCTTATCGGCATAGTTGAATCCGGCGGCGGCGTTGGCGGCGGCGTCCGTCGTGTTGCCGTAGTTGTGCTGCTTGCTGATGTAGGCGCCGACTTCCTTGTCGAGCATGGCGTCGATCCAGGCGTGCGCGAGGTCGACGTCCTTGCAACCCGCGCTGATGTTCCAGCAATCGAGCCAGCCGATGGCGCCTTCCCTGGGGATCGTGAAGTTGGCCTTGATGCCCTTGTCCACGAGCATGCCCTTCTGCGGCTCGCCCATGCTGAACATCAACTTTACGCCACCCTGGGCGAAGATGTTCACGCCGTCCTCGAAGCCGGCATAGTAGGTGAGCACCAGCTTCTTTTGCTCGATCAAGGTTTTCTTCACCTCGGCGAACTGGGCGTCGCTCAGATTGAATGGATCCTTGTATCCCAGCATGATCGCGGTGTTCACGATGTTGTTGTTGGCATCGTCGAGCACGATCATCTGCTGGGCATATTTCGGATCCCAGAATACTTTCCAGCTGTCGGGCGGGCCGCCGGGGAAGGCCGCCTCGTCATAGATCAGCGGCAGCGAGCCCCAGGCGAAGGGCACGCCGAAGGGCTTGCCGTCGAACTGCACCGCCGGATGGTTCTGGAATGCCGGCAGCAGGTTGGCGGCGTTCGGGACCTTCGACAAATCGAGCGCCTGGATCAGCTTCTGGTCGTGATAGCGCTTGAAGGTCGAGGTATCGAAGGCCAGCAGGTCGAAATCGGCGCCGGCCGAGCCCTGCATCTTCGCGAACATCTCGTCGACGCTGCCGGTATAGGCGACGTTGACCGTGGCGCCGGACTTCTCCTCGAACTTCTTCACCCAGGGAGCGTCGGCATAGCCCTCCCAGGTGAGGAGCCGCAGTGTGCCCGCAGCCCGGCTACGCCGGATCGGCAGGGCCGCCGCCGCCGCGGCGACGCCGAGGGCGCCGAACCGGCGCCGGGTGATCGCTTGCTGTCTCATCGTGACGTTCTCCCTCTCCGTTATGTTTCGTTGCGACGATCGAAGGCCGCGCCGATCGCGCGCGCCTCCTGCGAACGCCGCTGCAGGGAGAGATGCCCCAGGACGTGATCCTGCAGTTCGCGTTCGAGTTCCTGTTCGTTGCCCCTGCGCAGCAGCGCGCGCAGCCGGACATGCTGGTCGAGGATGGCGCGCAGGTCGGTGGCGCCGGCGGTCTCCTGCGCGAACACGATCAGCACATGCCGCCGGATGGCCCGCCACAGCGTCATCAGTAGCGGGCTGGCCGATTCCTCGCAGAGCGCCTCGTGAATGGCGATGTCCGTGCGATTGACGGCCTGGCGGTCGCCCTCCTCGACCGCTGCGCGCATGCGCTCGATCAGCGCGTCGAGCCGCGCCAGCCGCGCCGGCTCGCGGCGATAGGCGGCGGCCGCATGGCGCCAGGACACCCGCTCCAGCGCCACCCGCATCTCATAGAGCTGTTGCAGCCAGGCCGCATCGAATTCGATCAGGCGGATGCCGCGATGGGGCCGCGAGACCAGCAGCCCCTGGCTCTCCAGCTCGCGCAGCGCCTCGCGCACGGGAATGCGGCTGATGCCGAGGTCGGCCGCCAGTTCGCTCTCGATCAGGCGCTGACCCGACTTCAGCCGCCCGTCGGCGATGCCCTCCACCAGCCGGTCGGCGACCTGCGTAGCGAGATTGAGCGGCGCCAGCGGATCCAAACGGGCCTCGCCCGCGCTCTCCCGCGCTTCACTCGACCGACGGCCGGTAGCGGCCCCACGCTGCAACATGCCTACTGTATACAATATGCCGTCAGCGGGCGGCAATATGCGACACGACAGTCGCCGGTCGGCGTCTCCGCCGATCGAATTGTGATCTCTGAGGGCTTCGAAACGGTTCGTAAGAGAAAATGTTAACTATTTGAAATTCTGCGGCTATTTTGGCGAATATCAAGTTGACGAACCCAACACTATGAGCTCGGTGCGGTTCAGTCGGGGCCTTCGCAATAGTTCGCCAGCGAATCCCAGTGCCTGCCGTCGCCCTGGCAGGTTTTGAACCCCTCCCAATCCTCCGGCCCCATTTCGAAGTAGGCACCGACGGCGAGGGCAGCCGCCGTCAATACGATGGGGATAGCAACGGCGAGCAGCGTATACCGGATCGCTCGGTGCATAGGCGGCCTGTCCTACCTTGACCCCGAGGCCGGTGGCTTCGCCCTCGACTTCTTCACCTTCCGGCGGCCGCTCACGCTCACACCCAGCCGCCGTCGACGATGTAGTTCTGATTGGTGCAGGCCCCGGAATCCTCCGCCGCGAAGAACAGCACGGTGCGCGCGATGTCCGCCGGCACCAGCTTGCGCTTGAGGCACTGGCGTTTCATCAGCTCCTCCTCGCCCTCCGGCGTCAGCCACATCGTGATCTGCCGCTCCGTCATGATCCAGCCCGGCAGGATACAGTTGACGCGGATGTTGAGCGGCCCGAAGTCGCGGGCGAGCGCCCGCGTCAGCCCGGCCACCGCCGACTTCGCCGAGGTATAGCAGGGCATGCCGCCCTGCCCGATCACCCAGGAGGTCGAGCCCAGATTGACGATGGCGCCGCCGCCGGCCGCCGCCATGTCCTTGTAGACCGCCTGCGCCGCAAAGAACTGATGCTTGAGATTCACGGCGTAGCGCTCGTCCCAATATTCCGGCGTCACCGTGTCGATGGGATGGCGCTGATCGTGCGCCGCATTGTTCACGAGCACGCGGATCGGCCCCAGCTTCTGCTTGGCCTCTGCAATCGCCTTCTGGAGCGCTGCGATGTCCGTGATGTTGCATTCGATGAACAGCGGCGCCGGCAGCCCCTTGCCCGCAATCGCCTTCACCAGCGCCTCCGACGCCGCGCGCGCGATATCGACGAACGCGACCTTCGACCCCTGCGCGCAGAAGTGCTCGACGATCGAAGCCCCGATGCCGCTGCCGCCCCCGGTGACGAAGACGGCGCGATCCTTCAAGCTCGGATAGATGGCGTAGTTCGACATGTCTCCTACCGTCGCGATTGATGAGAAAGAACGCTAGGCCGATGCCACGGCCTCGCCGCCCTGCACGATCATGCCGAGCACCTCGTCCTCGCTCGTCTGCTTGATCACGCGGTCGCCGACGAGGCGGCCGCGCTTCAGGACCATGACGCGGTCGCCGACGGCGAAGATATCGTTGAGGCGGTGGCTGATGATGATCTGGGCGACGCCGTGGCCCTTCAGCTCGAGCATGGTGTCCAGGAGCTGCGCCGTCGCCGTGACCGAAAGGTTGGCGGTCGGCTCGTCCAGGATGACGACCTTGGGGTCGGAGACGATGGCGCGGGCGATGGCGACCGACTGCTGGCGGCCGCCCGAGAGGGTCTCGACCTTGAGGCGGACCGAGGCGACGTCCACCTTGAGCCTCTTCAGCACCACGGCCGCCTCTTCCTCCATGCGGCGGCGGTCGACGAACAGGCCGCGCTTGGGCCAGCGGCCCAGGAACATGTTGCTGGCGATGTCCATGTTCCCGCACAGCGCGAAGTCCTGGTAGATCATCTCGATGCCGCGGGCGCGCGACTCGTGGGGCGTGCGGAAATGCGTGGGCTGGCCCTCGATCTGCACTTCGCCGGAGTCGCGCTGATAGGCGCCGGAGAGGATCTTCATCAGGGTCGACTTGCCGGCCGAGTTGTCGCCGACGAGGCCGAGGATCTCGCCGGGCAGCAGACGGAGGTCGACGTCCTGCAGGGCCTGGATGGCGCCGAAGGCCTTGCTGATGCCGCGCATCTCCACGAGCGGGGTTCCGTTGGGTAGAGTCATGTCGCCACCGCCTTGGCAGGAATTGGAACGTCGGATCGCGGCCACAAGCGCTGCAGAATGCGCTCCTGCCGCAGCCAGATATCCGCGAGCACGGCGACGATCAGGATGATGCCGATCCAGACGTTGACCCAGTGCTGCGGCATCACGAACGAGCGGCCGTCGGAGAGGAAGATCTGCAGCGACAGCAGCGCCCGCATCAAGGTGATCACCAGGGCGCCGGCAAGCGCGCCCAGGACCGAGCCGTAGCCGCAGAAGATGCTGCCGCCGCCGATGACCACCGCGGCGATGACATCGAGTTCGCGCAGCGCGCCGGCGGACGGATTGTAGGAGCGATAGAACGCGACATAGACGAGGCCGGCGAGCGAGGCCAGCATCGAGGCCAGCAGCAGGCTCGCGAAGCGCACGCGATCGGTGTTGATGCCGGCATAGCCGGCGGCGCGCCGGTTGCCCCCGGTCGCCGTCACCATATAGCCGAACGGGGACTTCCAGAGGATCACCGCGAAGATGGCGGCGAGCACGAACAGGATCAGCGTCTGCGTGCTGAGCGCGGCGGCGAGGCTGGCGATGAAGCTGCCGGGCGTCGGCTGGTAACCCCAGGCGTGCAGCACTTCGATCAGCTTGCGTCCCAGCAGGTTGTAGCTTTCCGGGAACTGGTTGAGCTGACGCCCCGCCACCAGCCAGGCGGCGACGCCGCGGGCGATATAGAACATGCACAAGGTCGCCACGAACGCCGGCAGTCGCGCCTTCGTTGCCAGGAAGCCGTTGACCGCGCCGGCTAGCGTGCCCGCGAAGAAGCCGCACAGTCCAGCGACCAGCGGCGGCGCTCCTTCCATCTTCATCAGAAATGCCGTCGTGGATCCGGCGAGCGCGAGCACGGCGCCGACGGAAAGATCGATGTCTCCGCCCCGCATCACATAGGCCATGCCGACGGTCATCAGGCCGATCTCGCTGAAAGCCAGCAGCAAATTGAAAGTGTTGTCGAGGTTGCCCCAGTAATCCGGCCGCAGCCAGAAGCCGATGCTCCAGAGCACGGCGACGAAGATCATCGCCGCCGCCTCGCGCCGGGCCAGCAGGCGCGACAGCAGCGACCCCTCGATCTCGCGGCCGGACGCGCGCGTGCCTGTCGTGCGCACGGACTCGATCGTGACCGGGTCGACCAGGGCGGGCGGCGGCGGTTGGCCCTTCAGACGCGCGAACGCGCGGGCGAAGACCCGCCGGCGGATGATCCAGGGCTCGATGAGAACGGCCGCCATCAGGATGATGCCGAGGAAGGCGGGCACGGCGCCGGGCGGCAACTGGGCCATCCCCTGTACCTCCATCTTGGTGCCGGCGACGTCGATGACCCGGGTGGTCGGCACGCCCTCGCGCAGCACCTTGTCGATCAGTACGATCAGGATGGCGCCGAGGCAGGAGCCGGCGACACGGCCGCGGCCGCCGAGGATGCTGGCGCCGCCGATGATGACCGCGGCGATGACGATCAACTCGTTGCCCTGGCCGTATTGGCTGTGGACGCCCTTGTCCTGGGCCATGTTCATGAGGCCGGCCAAGGTCGCGCACAGCGAGGAGATGACGAAGGCGCGGATGCGCACGAGCGCGGTATTGACGCCGGCATAGCCGGCCGCCAGCAGATTACCGCCGACGGCGTAGGTCTCGTAGCCCCAGCGCGTGCGCGCGAGCACGAAGCCGCCGATGAGCGCGACGATGGCAAACACGATGATCTGATTGTTGAAGCCGAGGCCGTTCGTGATGCCCAGGGTGAAGAACGGATCGTCCTGCTTGGCGGCGAAACCAATGTTCTGGCCGCCGGTCAGGCCGAGCACGAGGCCGCGGCCGATGAACAGCATGGTGAGCGTGGCGATGAAAGCGGGCACCCGCAGGTAGGTCACGAGCACGCCATTGATGAGTCCGATCGCCAGTCCGGTCGCGAGGGCGACAACCACGCCGAGCCACGGCGACAGGTCATAGAAGCTGGGGGCGACGGCAATGGCGAAGACCACCGACACCAGCCCCAAGGTCGACCCAACGGAAAGATCGAGGTCGCGATTGATTATGACGAAGGACATGCCGACGGCCATCACGCCGAAGCGCGCGGCATCGCGCAGCACGCTGGCGAGGGCGCTGGCGTTGCCGAAGAAATTCGGATTGATCCAGGTGCCCACCAGATAGAGCAGGCCCATGACGACGATCAGGCCGAACTCCCAGCTGCCGAAGATGCGGGAGACCTTGTTCATCGGCGACTACGTCAGGCGCGGCCATGTGGAGCCGCCCCTACGAACAATCCGTAGGGGCGACCCCATGTGGTCGCCTTCGACTAGTTCTCGAACCGCTTGCCGACGGTGTCGACGTTTTCCTTGGTGATCAGCTGGGCCTTGGTGTCGAGATCGGCCGCCGACACGCCGCGGTCGATCTGCAGATACAGCATGGTCACCGGCCACCAACCCTGCAGGAACGGCTGCTGGCCGAGCGCACCGTCGAGCGTACCCGTGCGGATGGCCTCGAGCTGCTTCGGCCCGAGATCGAAGCCGTAGGAGCAGACCTTGTCGCCGATCTTGAGTTGCGCCACGGCGTCGGCAATGGCCGGCGTCACGAAGCCATTGGCGCCCATGACGCCCACGACGTCGCCGCGCGACTCGATGAGACTTACGATCGAGCTGACGATGTTGTTGGCGTCGACGTCGATGCCGATGTTCTCCGGCCCCGCATCGACCTTGTAGTCGGCCAGCTTGCCGGCCGCCTGCAGCGTCTTGACCGCCGCCGTGAACGCCGCGGTGATGCGGTTGTTGACCTCGACGTTGCCGAGCGTCGTCGTATTCGGGAAGATGATCGAGCCCTTGGCGCCCGAGGCCAGCACACACTTGGCCATGGCTTCGCCGCCGATCGCCGCCGCCCCCGCATCCTGGCCGGTGTGGCTGATGGCGTTGCGGTTGAGGATCACCGGATCGAAGCTGTTGGTGGTGGCCACGGGAATGCCCAGCTCCCACGCCTTCTTGACGATGTCGTCATAGGCGCCGGACTGCGGCGTCGTCAGGATCAGGCCATCGATGGTCGGATCCTGGATGATCTGATTGAGGATCTCGAGCTCGCGGGGAATGTCGTCGACCGGCGCCTCCGAACCCAACATTATCAGGTTGACGCCGAGCATGTCGGCGGCCGCCTTGGCGCCCACATAGGCCGGATCGAAGAAGCCGTTGCCGGCCGTGTGCGTGACGATGGCGAAAGTCAGCTTGCCATCCTTCGAATGGAAGTTGGGCGTGTCCGGGTTCGCCTTGGCGGCCTCGTCGAAATTGTAACCGCCGACCGCCTTGGCAATCGTGCCCGAGGTTTGCGCCCAGGCCGGTGCGGCAACAATGCAGGCTGCACCGACGATTGCCGAAATCAGAAACTTTCTACTCATATCCATCCTCCCTTTTGGCTAACGACGACATCTGCACTTCATTTGCACGGCGGCTCAATCGGCGCCGCCGGCCAGCTAATGCGACTCGCGCGGAATTGCCGCTCCGCGCTTGCCGACGAGAAAATCGAGATCGCAGCCGCGATCAGCCTGCATCACGTGATCGATGTAAATCTTTTGGTAGCCGCTGGTCATCGCCGGCGGCGGCGGAACCCAGGCGGCGCGCCGGCGCTCGAGCTCCGCGGGCGCCACATCGAACTGCAGCCG
>JBGPEQ010000132.1:0-8513 GCA_041482855.1 Dongiaceae bacterium
GTTTTCGGCGTTGATGCGGCATTCGATCGAATGGCCGGTGAACTTGATGTCCTTCTGCGTGACGTCGAGCGGCGCGCCGGTGGCGATCTGGATCTGCTCGCGCACGAGGTCGATGCCGGTGATCATCTCGGTCACCGGATGCTCCACCTGCAGGCGCGTGTTCATCTCGATGAAGAAGAATTCGCCGTCCTGGAAAAGGAATTCGATGGTGCCGGCGCTGCGATAGCCGAACTTCAGCATGGCGTCGACCGCGAGCTTGCCGATGAAGGCGCGCTGGTCGGCGTTGAGGGCGGGCGAGGGCGCTTCCTCCAGCACCTTCTGGTGGCGGCGCTGCAGCGAGCAATCGCGCTCGCCCAGATGGACGACGTGGCCCTGGCCGTCGCCGAGGATCTGGATCTCGATGTGGCGGGGGTGGGCGAGGCATTTCTCGAGATAGACGGCGTCATTGCCGAAATTGGCCTTGGCCTCGGCGCGCGCCAGGCTGAGGGCCTGCACCATCTCGCCGCGCGCGTTCGCCACTTTCATGCCCTTGCCGCCGCCGCCGGCCGCCGCCTTCACCAGCACGGGATAGCCGATGTCGTCGGCGATCTTCATGGCGTCGGCATCGTTGCCGACGGCGCCGTCCGAGCCCGGCACGACCGGAATGCCCAGCGATTTCGCGGTCTCCTTGGCCTGCACCTTGTCGCCCATGATGGTGATGTGCTCGGGCGTCGGGCCGATGAAGGCGAAGCCGTGCTCTTCCACCATGGCCGCGAACTTGGCGTTCTCGGACAGGAATCCTATGCCGGGATGGATGGCGTCGGCGCCGGCGATGGTGGCGGCCGAGAGGATCGCGGGCATATTGAGATAGCTCAGGCGCGAGGGCGGCGGGCCGATGCAGACGGTCTCGTCGGCAAGCCGCACATGCATGGCGTCCGCGTCGGCGGTGGAATGTACGGCCACCGTGCGGATGCCCATCTCGCGACAGGCGCGGTGGATGCGCAACGCGATCTCGCCGCGGTTGGCGATCAGGACTTTTTCAAACATGGATTGTAAGGTGAAACGCAGAGACGCAGAGGCGCAGAGAAGTGGACCGCAGATGAACGCGGATCAGAAGGGATGCACGCGGACGATGGGTTGATTGCGCCTGCGGCGCGCTCAAGCCCAAATCTGTGTTCATCTGCGGCTTCACCCCTTCTCTGCGCCTCTGCGTCTCTGCGGTGAAAACCTGCTACGCGACGACAAGCAGGACTTCGCCGTATTCGACCGGGCGGCCATCGCCGAAGAGGATGTTCAGCACCGTGCCGCCGTGGGGTGCCGGAATCGGGTTCATCACCTTCATGGCCTCGATGATCAGCAGGGTCTGGCCCTTCGATACCTTGTCGCCGACCTTCACGAACGGCGTCGCACCCGGTTCCGCCGCGCCATAGGCCGTGCCGACCATGGGCGACGTCACCGCGCCGGCCGGCGGCCCTTCGGGCGGCGCGGCGGGCGCGGCTGTGCTCGTTGCTGTGGACGGCGCCGGCGCCACGGCGACGCTCGTCAGGCCGCCGCGGCTGACGCGGATGCGCTGCTCGCCGACCTCGTACTCGATCTCCGTCAGGCCGGTATCCGTGAGCAGGGCCGCCAGCTTGCGCACGAGCGCGTCGTCGACGTCGAACTTGGGCATCACGCCTCCTTCGTCGTGCCGAGAAGCTCCGCCAGGGCTTCCAGCGCCAGCCGATAGCCGGTCGGCCCGAGCCCGCAGATGACGGCGCGGGCGGCCAAGCTGACATAGGAGTGGCGGCGGAACTCCTCGCGCCGGAAGATGTTGGAGAGATGCACCTCGATCGCCGGCAGCTCGGTGAGCTGCAACGCGTCGAGGATGGCGATGGAGGTGTGGGTGTAGGCGCCGGCGTTGATGACGATCCCGGCGTGCGACGAGCGCGCCTCCTGGAGCCAGCCGACGATCTCGCCTTCGTGATTCGACTGCCGGAAATCAATGGCGAGGGCAAACTCGCGGCCGGCCTTGCGGCAGAGCTTTTCGATGTCGGCCAAGCGGTCGCGGCCATAGACCGCCGGCTCGCGCACGCCCAGCATGTTCAAGTTCGGCCCGTTGACGACAAGTATCTTGGGCGCCCGCGCCATGCGGCTTCCCCCCGAATCATCCGGCGCTCCTGTTTAACCCATGCGGCTGGGGCGGGCAATCGACGGCGACCGCCAGGGGGTTGTCCCTACAGGCTCCGCCGGTCCTGCCAGTCGTAGAATTTCATCACGAGCGGCACGAACCAGGGATTGCCGGTGTAGAGCGGCAGGGTGGGAAAGGGGAGGGCGTCGAAGGCGGTGCCGGCGTCCTTCGCGCCCATGATCTTGAGCGCCGCCTTCAGGCCCATCCAGCTGCCCATGGGCACCCCGGCGAAGCAGTAGCCGAGCGCGAAATGGATGCCGTCGTGCACGCCGACATGCGGATAGAGATCGAAGGTGCCCGCGCATTTGCCCGTCCAGGCGTGCGAGAGGCGCACGCCCGCGAGGTCGGGGACGATGCGCAGGAGGGCGGCGTGCAGACGCGCGGCCATGCCCTTCAGGTTCGGCACGGGACCGCCGGTGTAGCCGCCGAACAGCAGGCGCTCGCCGTCGGGCGCGCGGCGCAGGAAGAAGATATTCTGGTGGAACTCGATGACCGTGCGCGAGCGCGGCAGAATGCGCTCGATCTGCTCGCGCGGCAGCGGCTCGGTCGCCACCATATAGCCGTGGAACGGGACGAGCCGGCGGCGCAGCCAGGGCACGGCCTTGTCGACATAGCCGTTGGCCGCCACCAGCACGTCGCGCGCCGCCACGGCGCCGCGGCCGCTTTGCACCGTGAAGCCGTCGCTCTCGCGGCGGATGGCGGTCACGGGCGTGCGCGCGTGGACCTCGACGCCGGCGCTCAGCGCGCGCTCGAGCAGACCCAGGTGATAGAGGCCGGGGTGGAAAGAGCCGTGATCGGGAATGATGGCGCCGCCGCAGTAGTAGTCGGAGCCGAGCTCGCGCCCTTGGCCGGCGCGCGACAGCATCTCGAAGGGCTCGCCGAGATGGCGTTCGCGCAGTGCGTACTCCCGCGCCATGCTCTCATGCTGCTTGGGCGACAAGGCGCCGACGAAGCGGCCGCAATGGACGAGCTTGCAGGCAATCTGCTCCTGCTCGACCAGCGTGAAGACCCAGTCGAAGGCGGCTCGCATATCGCGATAGACGCTGACCGCGCGATCGAGGCCGTGCCGTTCCATCAGCTCGCCGAAGCCGTGCTTCAGGGAGCGGCCGACATAGCCGGCATTGCGGGAGCTGGCGCCCTGACCGGCGTCGCCGGCATCGAACACGGCGACGCGGCGGCCCGCGCGCGCCAGCGTGAGCGCGGCGACCAGGCCGGTGTGGCCCGACCCGACGATGGCGACATCGACCTGCCCCGGAAGCGGCGACTGCGGCAGAACGGGCCGGGGCGCGGCGTCCCACCAGTACGGCTGCTCCTTGAAATCGGATGCGAAAAGATCGGCGTCGTTCGCCATGGGGATCGCTTCGCCTCGGCTATTCGTCGGGCTTGCCGGGCTGCGCCGACGCGGCCGGCGCGCGCGGATCGAGTTCGGCGGCGACGGCGGTCGTCTGCGTCATGGTCACGAATTCGCCCTGGTCGGCGACCGGCTTGGCCAGGCGGCGGCGCATGCGGTGCAGCGTGAACGCCGCCAGGACGAGCAACATGACGGCGATGAAGGCGAACAGGCCGCTCGGTCCGAGCGCCGCAATCGCCAGGGCGGACGCCGTCGGACCGATGCTCGCGCCAATGCTGTAGGCGAGTAGCAGCCCGCCGGCGGCCGGCACGAATTCGTCGCGCCACATAGTCGTTGGTCTGCGCCACGCTGAGGCCGTAGAGCGGGTGAGCCATCGCGTCCATGACGAAGCCGAGCGCGGCCAGCGGGATGAAGGCGCGCACGCCGAACAACGCGATGGCCCCGGCCGCGATGGCGGCAACGAGGGTCAGGCATAACATGAGGTGCCGGCGATCCCAGCGGTCCGAAAACATGCCGACGGGAAACTGGGCGAGCAGCCCGCCGACAAGGGTGATCGTAATGAAGGCGGAGACGGCGCCGGAGGAGAGGCCGACGGATTGGCCGTAGACGGCGCCCATGCCATAGAACGAGCTGTTGACCAGCCCGGCGGTCAGGCAGCCGATGACGCCGAGCGGCGAGATCGCGAACAGGCGCTTGAGGCCGAGGCGCTGCCGCCGGGCGATCTCCGGATTTCCCGTCCGCGTCAAGGCGACCGGCAGCAACGCCGCCGCGTACAGGATTGCCGCCAGAGAGAAAAGCTCGAAATCGTGGGGATCGCCGAGGTTGAGCAGGAGCGGGCCGGCCGCGGCCGCGGCCCCGCTGGTCACGGCGTAAACGGCGAAGGTGCGGCCGCGGATCTCGTTGGAGGCGCGGTGGTTGAGCCAGCTCTCCATGGTCATGAAGAGCCCGGCCATGCAGTAGCCGGCGACGGCCCGCAGAGCGGCCCACAATGCCAGCGCATCCGTCATGGCCAGGAGCAGCACGGTGATGGCGGCCGCTGCGGCGAACACCGCAAAGGCACGGATATGTCCGACGCGCGTGATGATGCGGTCGCCGCTCAACGATCCCGCCAGCAGGCCGACGAAATAGGCGGACATGACGAGACCGATGGTCGTCGAGGGCACGCCGCCCGCCGACAGGCGCAGGCCGATCAGCGCGAAGAGCGCTCCGTTGGCGACGCTGAGCAGGCCGAATCCGAGCAGGACCGAGCCCATGGCTCTCACGACGGTTCCGAGCGCGGTGTCCATGCTGAGATCGCCGACCGTGCTGCGCCCGCTCAGCCGCCCATGGACATGCCGCCGTTCACGCGCAGCACCTGTCCCGTGATGTAGCCGGCCTCGTCGGAGGCCAGGAAGGCCATGGCGGCGGCGATGTCCTCGGGCTTGCCGTAGCGGCGCATGGGGATGATGCGCAGGGTCGCCTCGAGGCCGGTCGGATCGATCTCGCCCAGCATCTCCGTGGCGATGTAGCCGGGGGAGACGGCGTTGACGGTGACGCCGTGGCGCGCGACCTCGGCCGCGATCGGCCGCAGCATGGCGACGATGCCGCCCTTCGAGGCCGTGCAGACTGAGAAATAATTGCCGCCGAAATCGGCGACTTCGGTGATGCAGGAGCCGGTGGCGATGATGCGACCCCGCTTGCGGCCGATCATGTGCGGCAGGACGGCCCGCGTGATGTTGAAGAAGCCGTGCAGGTTGTTCTCGATGGCGCGCTCCCAATCCTCGTCCGTGCTGTCGACGAACGGGCGGTCGATGACGACGCCGGCGTTGCTGACGAGGATGTCGACCTGGCCGAAGGCCTTGATGGTATCGGCGATCAGCCGCTCGGCGTCGGCTTTCTTCGAGACGTCGGCCTGCACGACGATGGCCTCGCCGCCGTCCCTGCGGATCTCCTCGACGACGGCCTTGGCCTTGTCGACGGTGGAAACGCAGTTGACGGCGACCTTGGCGCCGTCGCGGGCGAGGCGCTTCGCAACCGCTTTGCCGATGCCGCGCGAGCTGCCGGTGACAATCGCGGTCTTGCCTTTGAGATCCATGGCCTGCCTCCCAGGTTGCTTTTGCAGTGGAGGCTAAGGGCAGCGATCCACTTGCGCAACCGGTCGCGCCGCGATTCCGCCGCAAAGCGGTCCGGCTTGCCGCCGCATTTGCGACCGATCGTGACCGCGGGTGGGTGGCGGAGAAACGGAAGGTTCGAACCGTCGTTTCGCAACGGAGGACTTCCATGAGAGCAGTGTGGGCGGCGGCCATGGCCATGGCCGCGACAATCGGCGTTACGGCCGCGACTGCGGCCGAGGCGCGCATTTCCGGCCCGTATCAGAGCGGCAATCTGAGCGTGTTCCTGATCCACGCCGAGCCGGTACCCGGCGGCGGTGCGGCCGGGGCCTATCTGACGCTCGATGAGGCGCTCGCCGACGGCAAGGCGGCCGTCTACGAGACCGGCGACGTCAACGAGCTCGAGGTCCAGAACAAGTCGAAGGACCGCACGCTCTTCATCCAGGCCGGCGACATCGTCAAGGGTGGCCGGCAGGACCGCGTGTTGTCTGTCGATCTCATCCTGCCGCCGGGATCGGGGAAGACAGCGATCACTGCCTTCTGCGTCGAGCAGGGCCGCTGGTCGGCGCGCGGCGACGAGCCGGCCCAGCAGTTCGCCAGCGCAGAGAAATCGCTCGCCGGCAAGGACCTCAAGCTGGCCGCCAAATCCAAGCGTTCGCAAACGGAGGTATGGAACGCCGTGGCCGAGACCCAGGCCAAACTGGCCGCCTCGGTGGGCGAAGACGTGGCGGCGCCGGCCTCGCCGACGAGCCTGCAATTGAGCCTCGAGAACAAGAAGGTGGCGGAGGCCGTCGGTAAGCATGTCGCGGCATTGACGAAGCTGGCAGCGGACCACCCCGATGCGGTCGGCTATCTCTATGCCGTCAACGGCAAGATCAGCGGCGGCGACATCTATGCCTCGCCGCTGCTGTTCCGCAAGCTGTGGCCGCGGCTGCTGGAGGCGAGCGTCACCGAGGCGGTGGCGGAGCCCACCGACGGTTCAGCGGGCCCGGCCATGGCCACCGATGACGCGGCGGCGTTCCTGACCGCGATGGATTCGGCGGCCGGGACCGATCAGCAACTGCCGGCGGGCGTGACGCTCGTCAGTCGCGAGACCGACAAGGCGGCCGCCTTCGAAACCCGCTCGGACTCCGCCGAGGGCTGGCTGCACCGGAGCTACATCGCGAAATGAGAGGAGTAGGCCTCAGCCTGGCGTGTTGCGGACCGCCGCGATGCGCTTCTGCATTTCCTCGGCGCTGATGGCGCCGGGAACCAGCTCGTTGCCGACGATGAAGGCCGGCGTGCCCTTGATGCCCAGCGTATCCGCGAGGGCGTAGTTGCGGTTGATCGTCTCGGCGACGGCGGGATCCTGCATGTCCTGTTCGAGCCTGGCGACGTCGATGCCGACCTTGGCGGCGAGCTGGCGTACGTCGTCGTTCGTCATCTTGCCCTTGAAGGTCATCATCGCCAGGTGGAGATCGCGATACTTGCCTTGCTTCTGCGCCGCCAGCGCGGCTTTCGACGCGAATTCGGAATCGGCCCCCAGGATCGGAAACTCCTTCAGCACGAGGCGCACGTTGCCGTCCTTCTCGTACAGGTCGATGAAGGCGGCGGCGATCGACTTGCAGTAGGGGCAGCGGTAGTCGAAGAACTCCACCACCGTGACATTGCCGTTCGGATTGCCGAGGACGGGCGAGTCCGGCGCCCGCGTCAGCTCATCGCGCCGGTCGACGAGGGCCTGCGCCTGCTTCTCGGCCGAAGCCTTCTCCTGCTGCTTCTGATAGTTGTCGACTGCCTCGATGATCACTTCGGGATGGGCGAGCAGATAGTCGTGGATGATCTTCTCCGTCTTGGCCTGGTCGGTCAGCGTCTCGTTCTCTTGGGCCGATGCGCCGGCGGCAACCCCCACCAGAGCGAGCAATGTTGCCAGGGCGGCCACCAGAAGCCGACGTCCTTTCATGCGCTTGATCCTTGCTGGAGCGATGGCATCGCCAATCATCGCCGATCCCGCGATCTCTCACAATCGTCATCGGCGATCGTTCACGGGAATGTCAGCGGCCGCGCCGCCGCTACTCCTCGTCGCGATCGGCCTCGTTATAGATGTCCTGGGCGCGCAGCCAGGCGGGCGATCCTTCGGGAAGGCCGTGCATGGCGCGGCCGGCCTGGTCCTTGGCCTGCTTACGGGCGCGCTTGCTGCTGCCTCCAGAAGCTTCTTCGGCCAGCGCCAGCGCCGCCATCGCCAATTGACCGTCCATGCCGTAGGCGATGCTGAGCTGATGCCACACCGAGCCGGTCCTGGGTTCGATGCGGACGACCTCTTCGAGCTCGGAGATGGCCTTTTTGACGAGCGCCGGATCCCCGATCGCGATCTGCGCCATCGCCAGTTCCAGGAGGATCATCGGCGATTTCGGGAGGGTGGTCGCGGCAGCCTGATAGTAGGGCAGCGCCGCCTTCGCTTGGCTGGCGCTCTTCAAGAGGATTTCGGCCTTGTTCTCTTGAAAGTATGGATCGTGGGGAAACTCCGCGATGAGGCTATCGGCGAGCGCGATGGCCTCCTTCAGGTTCGACTGGCCCGGCTGAGCGTAGGCGATCGAGCGGGCATAGCGCGATTCCATGCTGTTGTCGGACTCGGGATAGCGTTGCAGCACCTGCGCGATCGGCTCGGTATAGCCGCGTAGCTTGGCCTGTATGCGCTTGAACCCCACGACAAACTCCGGTCGGTCCGGCAGGTCACTGTAGGGCGAACGGGCGATATGCTCGGTCACGGCATCGATGCGGCTTTGCGTCAAGGGGTGCGTGCGCAGGTAGGGGTCCTGCTGGCCTGAGAGCAACGATTCTTGCCTGCCAAGGATCTTGAAGAACTCGAGCATGCCGCGGGCCGATTGATGGGTGTCGTCGAGAAACGATAGGCCGGCCTGGTCGGCGGAGGCCTCCTGCGTGCGCGAAA
>JBGPEQ010000133.1:0-8512 GCA_041482855.1 Dongiaceae bacterium
CAAAAGCGTCGCCGAACTTGAACAAGACGATGAAGCAAAGAATGAGGGCCCAGCCCTGGTGCCTCTCCATGTCTTTGAAGGGAGCGATGACCGCTCCGTCCAGCCATCCATAGAGATCCGCGTAGGCCGAGCCTTGATCCTTGTCCGTCCCGCGCGGCTTCGGCAACGCAAGGATGATGAGGACGGGAACGGCGGCAGCAGCAACCGTCGCGCTGACGTTCGGCACCCAGGCAAACCATGCGTTGAACGCGACGCCCGCGAAGACGATGAACTTCACCAGCAGGAATGCGCCGACCGCGGATGCCGCCACCGCGACCAGCGGGGCCACATACCAGCCTTTGGTGTCGATAACGGCCGATTTTGTCCCGCGCTTGTCAAGCGGCTCCCGTGTCCTGAGCACGGTGATCATGCCGATGGTCACCAGCGCGGCCATGATCAGATAGATGGCGAACCACGAAAGCCCTTCGCCATTCCTGCGCAAGTACAGAGCGCCGGCGCCGGACGCCAGCATGCCCATCCGATAGCCCCACTGGGTGACGGCGGCGCCGGCGCCCTGCTGGTGATCGTCGAGCAACTCGATGCGGTAGGCATCGATGACGATGTCCTGGCTGGCCGAGAAGAAGGCGACGAGGACCGCGAAGAGGACCGTCAGGGAGAGATCGGCCGTCGGATCGGTCGCGCCCAGGAGCATGATGGCGATCATCATCCCGATCTGGGTCAGGATGGCCCAGCCGCGGCGGCGGCCAAGCGCCCGCAGCGGCCAGGGCGGCATCAGCCGGTCCATGAACGGCGCCCACACGAACTTGAGGCTGTAGGCAACGCCGACCAGCGCGAAGAAGCCGATGGTGCCGATGTCGACACCGGCCCGGGTCATCCAGTTCTTCAGCGTATCGCCGCTCAGCGCCAGTGGCAGGCCGCTGGAGAATCCCATGCAGAGCACGGCGAGAATGCGCCGCTCCAGATAGGGCGCGATGATCTGGACGATCCGTCCGAGCCAGGAGGGGCGAATGCGCGCTACGTCAACCACGGCTCAACCGCTCTTGCCTCGATGTCGCAACAGCGCAGCAGAATCTCTGCCGATTCGCCGAAATCGTCAAAAGGCAAAGCGCGCCCGGCTCACCCCGCTTCCGCCTCCGCCGCGCGCAGGGAGCGTTTGCGGTCGTGCGGGTTGAGCAGCTTCTTGCGCAGGCGGACGCTCTTCGGCGTCACCTCGACCAGCTCGTCTTCGCCGACATAGGCCATGGCGCGCTCGAGCGTCATCAGGCGGGGCGGGGTGAGGCGGATCGCCTCGTCCTTCGAGGTGGTGCGGATGTTGGTGAGCTGCTTTTCCTTCAGCGGATTGACCTCGAGGTCGTTGCCGCGGCTGTGCTCGCCGATGATCATGCCCTCGTAGACCTGGGTGCCCGGATCGATGAAGAGGGGCCCGCGCTCCTGCAGGTACCACAGCGCATAGGCGACCGAGGTGCCGCCGGCATTGGAAATGAGAACGCCGTTGCCGCGGCCCTCGATCGGGCCCTTGTAGGGCGCGTAGCCGTGGAAGATCCGGCTCATGATGCCGGTGCCGCGGGTATCCGTGAGGAACTCGCCGTGATAGCCGATGAGGCCGCGCGTCGGGACATGGAAGGTAACGCGCGTCTTGCCGCCGCCGGAAGGCCGCATGTCCTGGAGCTCGCCCCGGCGTGTGCCGACCTTTTCGATGACGATGCCCGCGAACTCGTCGTCGACGTCGACCTGTACCTCCTCGATCGGCTCTAGCCGCTGGCCGTTGGCCGGGTCGGTCTTGAAGATGACGCGCGGACGGCCGACGGAGACTTCGTAGCCTTCCCGCCGCATGGTCTCCACCAGCACGGCCAACTGCAGTTCGCCGCGGCCAGCGACCTCGAAGGCGTCCTTGCCCTCGGCCTCGCGGACGCGGATGGCGACATTGCCTTCGGATTCGCGCATCAGGCGGGCGCGGATCATGCGGCTCGTCACCTTGTCGCCCTCCTTGCCGGCGAGCGGCGAATCGTTGATCGAAAAGGTCATGGCAAGGGTCGGCGGATCGATCGCCATGGTCGGGATCGGCGCCGCCACGATGTGGTCGGCGATGGTGTCGGCCACGGTCGTGTCGGTCAGGCCGGCGATGGCGATGATGTCGCCGGCGACGGCTTCCTCGATCGCCACCCGCTCGAGGCCGCGGAAAGCCAGCAGCTTGGTGAGGCGGGCATGCTCGATGACACGGCCGTCCGGGCTCATGGAGCGGACATGCATGTTGAGCTTGGCGGTGCCGGAATGGATGCGCCCGGTCAGGACGCGGCCGACATAGGAGTCGTATTCCAGCGTGGTCGCCAGCATGGCGAAGGGCGCCTCGGCGTCGCCCTTGGACGGCGGGACATGGCGGACGATGAGATCGAACAGCGGGGCCATGTCCTTGCGCTCGTCATCGAGATGGACGGCGGCCCAGCCCTGCTTCGAGGAGGCGAAGAGCGTAGGGAAATCGAGCTGCTCGTCGGTGGCGCCTATGGCGGCGAACAGGTCGAAGACCATGTTGTGGACTTCGGTGGGTCGGGCGTCCGGGCGGTCGACCTTGTTGATGATGACGATCGGCTTCAGGCCGAGCGCCAGCGCCTTCATGGTGACGAACTTGGTCTGCGGCATCGGCCCTTCGGCCGCATCGACCAGCACCACCGCGCCGTCGACCATGCTCAGGATGCGCTCGACCTCACCGCCGAAATCGGCATGGCCCGGCGTATCCACGATGTTGAGCCGGTAGCCCTTCCAGGCGACCGACGTGCATTTCGACAGGATGGTGATGCCGCGCTCGCGCTCGATGTCGTTCGAGTCCATGGCGCGGTCCACCAGCTGCTGGTTGGCGCGGAAGGTGCCGCTCTGCCGCAGCAGCTGGTCGACCAGCGTGGTCTTGCCGTGGTCGACATGGGCGATGATGGCGAAGTTGTGGAATTCCATGATGCTCGGCAGGTCTCGCTCGATTGAAAGGCGTCTATCTAAGGAACCGTCCCCGCGAAGGCGGGAACGACAACTCACCTATGCTCACTAAGACACTCCTGCTCAGCAGAAGTGGGGTTGCTAGCGCATTTCCGCCAGCAGCAGTTCGGTCAGCGGCGTCTGCGGGCGGGCGCCGAAATGGCTGATGATTTCGGCGGCGGCGAGGGCCCCAATGCGGGCGCACTCGTAGGGGGGCTTGCCGGCCGTGTAGCCATAGAGGAATCCGGCGGCGTAGAGGTCGCCGGCGCCGGTGGTGTCGATGACGTGGGTGACCGGCGCGGCGTCGACCACGTGCAGCTCGTCGCCGGACACGACGATCGAGCCCTTGGCGCTGCGGGTGAGCGCCGCCACCTCGCATTTGCCGCGCGTGGCCTGCAGCGCCTCGTCGAAGCGCTCGGTCTGCCAGAGCGAGCAGATCTCATTCTCGTTGGCGAAGAGAATGTCGACATGCTTCTCGACCAGCTGCTGGAATTCGGCCCGGTGGCGGTCGACGCAGAACGGATCGGAGAGCGTGAGGGCGACCTTGTGGCCGGCCTTGCGGGCGAGCTCTGCCGCCTTGATGAAGGCCTGCTTGGCGCGCGGCGGATCCCAAAGGTAGCCTTCGAGATAGGTCACCTTGGCGTGCCCGATCACGTTCGGATCGACGTCCTCCGGCCCCAGTTCAAGGCAGGCGCCGAGATAGGTCTGCATCGTGCGCTGAGCGTCGTCGGTGACGAAGATCAGGCAACGGGCGGTGGGCGGGCCCTCCTCGGAACTCACCGTTTCGAAGGCGACGCCGGAAGCGCGGATGTCGTGGCGGAAGACGCCGCCGAACTGGTCGTTGTTGACCTTGCCGATGAAGGCGCCGCGGCCGCCGAGCGAAGCCACGCCGGCGATGGTATTGGCCGCCGAGCCGCCGGAGGACTCCACGGCCGAGCCCATGGCCCGATAGAGCGTGCTCGCGCGGTCGGCGTCGATCAGCGTCATGGCGCCCTTGGCCAGCCCGTGGGTGGCGAGAAAGACGTCATCGGCGTGGCTGAGGATATCGACGATGGCATTGCCAATGCCCACGACGTCGAAGACCTTATCGGTCATGCTGCGATTCGCCCCGCTTGCCGTGCAGCCCAGGCGGTCTCGCCGAGCGCGGCGGAGTATAGCCAGCAAAGGGGCCGGTACAAGCCGCGGTTGAGTGCCGTCCGCCCGCGCGACCTTGCACCGACCCTCCGCCAGGGCCACATAGGCAACAGCCCCGCCGTTAACCATTCACCCCCTTGTCCGCCGCACTCACCAAGGCCTTTGCCCAGCTCGACGATCCGCGCTTGCAGCGGATCCTGCTGTGGAGCGTCGGCCTGGCGCTGGGCGTCCTTCTGGCCCTGGGCGTTCTGCTGTGGTTCGTCGTTGTTCAGCTCCATTTGTTTTCATGGGCTTGGCTCGAAACCCTGTTCGAATGGGGTTCGGGCCTTGTCATTGCCCTCCTGATGATCCTGCTGTTCCCGGCGGCCGTCTCGGCAACCAACGGGCTGTTCCTGGAGGCGGTCGCCGAGGTGGTCGAAGGGAGACACTATCCGGGACTGGCGCATCCGCGCGCGCAATCGATCCACGAAGCCATTCTATCGGGCTTGAAATTCGCGCTGGTGGCGATACTTCTCAATCTTGCGGCCCTGCCGGTCTATGTCGTCGGTGTCTTTCTGCCGCCCCTGAATTTCTTTGTTTTCTACGGCCTGAACGGCTATCTTCTCGGGCGCGAATACTATGAAATCGTGGCGCTCCGGCGCCTCGACGAAAAGCAGGCGAGCGAGGTAAGACGACGCAATAGGTGGCGCGTATTCTTGGCAGGGGTGGTCATCACGGTGATGCTGACCGTGCCCCTTCTCAATCTGATCGCGCCCGTCATCGCCACCGCTTTCATGGTACACATCTTCGAATCGATCCGGCGCGGGGAGGCGCCAGGCTAGAGTTACCAGTCCCAAAAAGAAGAAACCCGAGTTCCGATGATTGGCAAGAAGAAGACGCTCGACACCTACGGCAAGAACGGCGATGCGTTCGGGGCGCAACTGCCGGCAGTTGGGTGACAGCAGCGTCCGTTTGAGGCGTGTCATGCAGTACCGATACGGCGCCGCCCCGCATGGGCGGACAAGCCGAAAGCAATCGCCGCCGCTGGCCATCGTCGGGCCGGCCATTGCGATTATTGCCCTCCTCTCCGGCTGTCAGGCCACCCCACCGCCACCCGATCCCGTCCGTTCCGCGTCGATCCTCGGACTCGACAGCGGCGCCGTCCGCAAGCTCCTGGGCGAGCCGGGCCTGATCCGGCGGGAGGAGCCGGCCGAGGTCTGGCAGTACCGCACCGCCAGCTGCGTGCTGGACGTGGTGCTCTACGACCAGGCGAGCGGGCCGCGTGTCGTCTATACCGAAGCACGCACGCCGACGGCCGAGCCGACGCAGGCCGACCCCTGCCTCAGCGACGTGCTGACGACCAAGCACTCGGCTACCAGCTAGGTCGTCTTCGCCTTGTAGGCGCAGAGATCCTGCACCACGCAAGCGGTGCAATCGGGTTTGCGCGCCTTGCAGACATAGCGGCCGTGCAGGATCAGCCAGTGGTGGGCGTTGAGCTTGTATTTCTCGGGCACGCGCTTCTCCAGCATCTGCTCGACCGCGTCGGGCGTCTTGCCGGGCGCCAGGCCGCTGCGATTGCCCAGGCGGAAGATGTGGGTGTCGACGGCCATGGTCGGCTGGCCGAAGGCGACATTCAGGACCACGTTCGCCGTCTTGCGGCCGACGCCCGGCAGGGTCTGCAGGGCCTCCCGCTCCGGCGGCACCTGGCCGCCATGGCCGCGCAGGAGGATCTCCGAGAGCTTGATGATGTTCTTGGCCTTGGTGTTGTAGAGGCCGATGGTGCGGATGTAGTCCTTCAGCCGGGCTTCGCCGAGCGCCAGCATCTTCTGCGGCGAGTCCGCGACCTTGAACAGCGGCTCGGTCGCTTTGTTGACGCTGACATCGGTTGCCTGGGCCGAGAGCACGACGGCCACCAGCAGGGTGTACGGGTTGATGTATTGCAGCTCGCCGAGCGGATTGGGTTTGGCGGCGGCCAGACGGCGGAAGAATGCTTCGGCATCGAACTTCGGCTTCGGCATGTGCGCAGTCTAACGGCGGGCGGATGGGCCGCAACAGGGCTTTGCCGGAGCGCGGCCCGCTGCCTATAGTCGAGCCGTGACGACATCGACTGAAAATCACGCTAGCGACAAGACGCCCGTGCTGTTCGATGCGATCCTGACGCCGCATCGCAGCCTGGGCGCCCGCGGCTTCGCCATCCTCATGACCGTCGTCGCCGCCGTGAACATCGGCCTCGGCGTGTCCTTCATGTTGCAGGGCGCCTGGCCGATCTTCGGCTTCTGCGGGCTCGACGTGCTGCTGTTCTACGTCATGTTCCGGCTCAACTACCGCAGCGCGCGCATGTTCGAGCGCATCCGCCTACTGCCGGACGAATTGATCGTCGAGCGCCATGATCCCCGCGGACGCATGGAAAGCTGGAGCTTTCAGCCCTATTGGCTGCGCATCGCCATCGACGACCCGCCCGCGCATCACAGCCAACTGGTGCTGAACTCGCACGGCCGCTCGCTCGCCATCGGCAGCTTCCTGACGGCGACCGAACGGTTCGACCTGGCGGAGTCGCTGGGGCAAGCGCTGCGCGCGCAGCGGGGCATGGGCGCGTGATGTCAGCAGACGCAGCGCGCGCCAGCCGATTTTCCTGAACCTCTGCCTGCGGCAATGCATCCGACGCGCGACGACTACCTGCTGCTCCTAGCCCTCGGCGCGGTGTGGGGATCGTCGTTTTTGCTGATCAAGCTGGCGGTCGAAACGATCCCGCCGATCACTGTCGCCGCCGCGCGGATCGGCATCGGCGCCATCGTGTTGGCGCTCATCGTGGCCGCCCGCAGGCACTCCTGGCCGCGCCGCCGTCGCGAGTGGCTGCTTTTGTTCGTCATGGGCGTGATCGGAAACGCCATTCCCTTCAGCCTGATAAACTGGGGCGAGACCCGCATCGACAGCGGGCTGACGGCGATCCTGATGTCGAGCGTGCCGCTGGCGACGATCATGCTGGCGCCGGCCTTCGTGCGCGACGAGCCGGTGACGCCGGGCAAGCTTCTGGGCGTTGCCCTCGGCATGGCCGGCGTCGCCGTCCTGATCGGGCCGGGCGCACTGATGGGAGCGCATGGCGAACTGCTCGGCGAGATCGCCATAACCTGTGCGACGCTGTGCTACGCCGTGAACGGGCTGGTGGCGCGCCAGCTGCCGCAGATGCCGGTCGAGGCGATCGGCGCCGGCTGCCTGCTCTCCGCCACCCTCGTCGCCCTGCCCATGAGTCTCGCGGCGGATCGGCCGTGGCAGGCGGCTCCATCGACCCTTTCGCTGGCCGCGCTCGTCCTGCTGGGCGTCCTCAATACGGCCGGCGGCTATCTCCTGCTGTTCCGGCTGGTGGTGCGCGCGGGCGCCGGCTTCGCCTCGCTGAACAACTTTCTGGTTCCGGTGTTCGGCGTGATGTGGGGGGTCATGCTGCTGGACGAACGGCCCTCGCCGCGAGCGTTTGCCGGCCTCGTGCTGATCTTCGGCGGGCTTGCCGCCGTGCGATTGTGGCCGCGTCGCCGGGTTTCGGCGAGCGGGCGAGCCGAGCGCTAACCCGTCAGCCCCAGCACATCGGCCATCGAATAGAGGCCAGGCGGGCGACCTTGCGCCCACAGCGCCGCCCGCAGCGCGCCCCGGGCGTAGATCTCGCGGCTGGTGGCGATGTGCGTAAGCTCGACGCGCTCGCCTTCGCTGGCGAAGATGACGCGATGATCGCTGACGACGTCGCCGCCGCGCAGGACGGCAAAGCCGATGTCGCCGCGCCGGCGGGCGCCGGTGACGCCGTCGCGCACGCGCTTGGCGACGTGATCGAGATCGGCGCCGCGGCCGGCAGCGGCGGCGCGCCCGAGCGCCAGGGCCGTTCCCGAGGGCGCATCGACCTTGTTGCGGTGGTGCATCTCGAGAATTTCGATGTCCCAGTCGGCGTCGAGGGCGTGGGCCATCTGCTCCACCATCCGCAACAGCAGGTTGAGGCCGACGCTCATGTTGGGCGCCAGCATTATGGCGGTCTGTTTGGCGGCGCGGTGGAGTACGGCCATCTGCGGCGGCTCGAACCCGGTCGTGCCGATGACATGGATCTTCTTCTTCTTGGCGGCCAGCTCGGCATGCTGGGCAGTGGCGGTCGGGCTACTGAATTCGAGCACCGCGTCGGCCTGCGCGAACAGATCGGCGGGATCGGCGGTGACGCTGACGCCGAGGGCATCGATGCCGGCGACGAGGCCGAGATCGCGGCCGACGGCGGCCGAGCGCGGCTGCTCGCTGCCGCCGACGACGAGACAGCGATCGCTGGCCGCCACCGTGCGCACGAGCATCTGGCCCATGCGACCGGCGCAGCCGATGATGCCGACCTTGAGCGCCATCGCCTTGGCGGCCGGTTGCCGGTTTTCAGAATTCGCGCGTCGCGTCAAGTCTGCCCCGCACCCTGCTG
>JBGPEQ010000134.1:0-8501 GCA_041482855.1 Dongiaceae bacterium
CGAGGAGCGGACGGTGGAGATCGGCGACTTCGTGGATGTCGGGGACAGGATCGCGCGCATCGTCGATCTCGATTCCGTGCTGGTCGTGGGACAGGTGGCCGAGCGCGACATCGACAAGATCAAGGTCGGCATGCCCGGCACGGCCCGCCTCATCACGGGCGAGACGGTGGCGGGAAAAGTGGGTTTCGTCGGCAGCACCGCCGATGCCAAGACCCGCACCTTCCGGGTCGAGCTGGAGGTCGCCAATCCCGGGCGCACGATCGTGCAGGGCGTGTCGGCCGAGCTGCACCTGCCGGTGGCGGACCTGCCGGCGCACCGGGTCTCGCCGGCCATCCTGACGCTGGCGGAGAACGGCGACGTCGGCGTGAAGACCGTCGGGCCCGGCAACACCGTCGAGTTCCACGCCGTGACGATCGTGGCGACGGAAGCCGACGGCGTGTGGCTGGCGGGGCTGCCGCCGACGGTCACGTTCATCACCGTCGGCCAGGACTTCGTCACCGCCGGCCAGAAGGTCGAGCCGGTGCCCGAGAGCGGCCAGCCGCAATCATGAACGCCATCATCGACTTCGCCCTCGGCCATTCGCGCACGGTGCTGAGCGCGCTGACGCTGCTCATCATCGCCGGCGTCGTCGCCTATATCGACCTGCCCAAGGAGTCCGACCCCAATATCAACATCCCCGTGATCTATGTCCTCAACTCGCTCGAGGGCATTTCGCCGGAGGATTCCGAGCGCCTGCTCTTGCGGCCGATGGAGCAGCAGCTCAGGACCATCGAGGGCATCAAGGAGATGCGCTCGATCGGCTACCAGGGCGGCGGCTCGGTCGTGCTCACCTTCGATGCCGGCTTCGACGCCAAGAAGGCGCTCGACGACGTCCGCAACAAGGTCGACATCGCCAAGGCGAAGATACCGGCCGACGCCGACGAGCCGACCGTGCACGAGGTCAACACCAGCCTGTTCCCGGTGCTCGTGGTGAGCCTCTCCGGCGACCTGCCGCAACGCACCTTACAACGGCTCGCCACCGACCTCCGCGACAAGATCGAGGGCGTCGACAGCGTGCTGGAGGCGAAGATCTCCGGCAACCGCGAGGAGCTGGTGGAGCTGGTGATCGATCCGCTCAGGATGGAAAGCTACGGCCTCAACGCCGACGATATCGGCCTGCTCGTCGGGCGCAGCAACCGGCTGGTGGCGGCCGGCACCCTCGACACCGGCCAGGGCCGCTTCGCCATCAGCGTGCCCGGCCTGTTCGAGACCGCCGACGACATCCTGAACATGCCGCTCAAGGTGAACGGCGACGCCGTTGTGCGCATCAGCGATATCGCGACCCTGCGGCAGACCTACAAGGACGCCGACAGCTACGCCCGCATCGACGGCCAGCCGGCCGTCGCCATCGAAGTGTCCAAGCGTACCGGCGAGAACATCATCGACACCGTGCAGAAGGTGCGCGCGGTGGTGGAGGCCGAGCGCGCGGCGCAGCACTGGCCGGACCAGCTGCAGGTGACCTATTCGCAGGACCGCTCGAGCGAGATCAAGGACATGCTGACCGACCTGCAGAACAGCCTGATCTTCGCCATCCTGCTCGTGATGATCGTGATCATCGGCGCGCTCGGGGTGCGCGGCGGCACCATGGTCGGCATCGCCATCCCCGCCTCGTTCCTGATCGGCATCCTCGCGCTGTCGCTGGCCGGCCTCACCATCAACGTGGTCGTGCTGTTCAGCCTCATCCTGGCGACCGGCATGCTCGTCGACGGCGCCATCGTGCTGGTCGAATATGCCGACCGCAAGATGATCGAGGGACTGCCGAAGCGCGACGCCTTCCGCGCCGCCGCCAAGGCCATGGCCTGGCCGATCACCAGCTCGCTGTCGGTGACCATCGTCGTCTTCCTGCCGCTCATCTTCTGGCCCGACGTGACCGGCGAATACATGAAGTACCTGCCGATCACGCTGACGGCGACGCTGATCGCCTCGCTCGTCGTGGCCATGGTGTTCACGCCGGTGCTCGGCGCCACCTTCGGCAAGCCGCGGCGCGACGGCGACCACGACAAGATGGTGGCGCTGGAACAGGGCCATGTCGACGAGCTCAAGCGCATGGGCGGTATGACCGGCGCCTATGTGCGGGTCGTCGACTGGGCGCTCGACCGGCCGCTCAGCATCCTCGCGACGGGCGCCATCGTCCTGGTCTCGGTCTACGTTCTCTACGGCCGGTACGGCAACGGCGTGGAATTCTTTCCCGAGGTCGAGCCGCAGAACGTGCTGTTGCAGATTCACGGCCGCGGCAACATGTCGATCGACGAGCGCGACGCGCTGGTGCGCGAGGTCGAAGCCCCCATCCTCGCGCTGCAGCAGGAAAAGCACGAATTCAAGACGATCTACGGCGTCACCCTGGCCGGCACCGGCAACCTCTCCGGCCAGGACCTGGCCGAGGACGTTATCGGCACGGTCAATCTCGAGTTCGCGCGCTGGAACGAGCGCCGCAAGGCCGTCGACATCCTCGCGGAGATCGAGACGCGGACGGCCGGGATCGCCGGCATCAGCGTCGAATCGCGCAAGGACCAGGCCGGCCCGCCGCGCGGCAAGCCGATCGACGTGCAGCTGTCATCGCGCTACCCGGAGCTGCTGGAGCCGGCGGTGGTCAGGCTGCGAGAGGAGATGGGCCATATCGCCGGCCTGGCCGGCGTCGAGGACACGCGGCCGATTCCCGGCATCGAATGGCAGATCGACGTCGACCGCGCCAAGGCCGCGCGCTACGGCGTCGACGTCACCGCCGTCGGCAACGTCATCCAGCTCATCACCCTCGGCCTGAAGTTCGCCGACTACCGGCCCGACTACAGCGACGATGAGATCGACATCGTGGCGCGCTTCCCGGAGGCCTATCGAAACATCGACGAGCTGGACCGCCTGCGCGTCTCGACCGGCGACGGCCTGGTGCCGATCAGCAATTTCGTCTCCCGCGCGGCCAAACCGAAGGTGAACACGATCAATCGCATCGACGGGATGCGCGTGCTGAGCGTCAAGGCCGACGTGGCACCAGGCGTGCTGGCGGACGACAAGATCAGGGAGATCAAGGCCTGGGTGGCGTCCGCCAATCTCGACCCGCGCATCAACGTCGCCTTCAAGGGCCAGGACGAGGACCAGCAGAAGTCCATGGTTTTTCTCATGAAGGCCTTCGCCGTGGCGCTGTTCCTGATGGCGATCATCCTGATCACCCAGTTCAACAGCTTCTACTCGAGCGCGGTGATCCTGTTCGCCGTGGTCATGTCGACCGTCGGCGTGATGGTCGGCCTGCTCATCATCGATCAGCCATTCGGCATCGTCATGAGCGGCATCGGCGTGATCGCGCTCGCGGGCATCGTCGTCAACCACAACATCATCCTCGTCGGCACCTCCGACAAGCTGCGCCACGCCGCCGATTCGCAGCGCGAGGCTATTCTGCGCACCTGCGCCCAGCGCATGCGGCCGGTGATGCTGACGACGATCACGGCGATCCTGGGACTGCTGCCCATGGTGTTCCGCGTCAACATCGACTTCGTCACGCGCGCGATCACCGTCGGCGCACCCTCGACCCAGTGGTGGACTCAGCTTTCCTCGGGCATCGTCTTCGGCCTCGCCTTCGCCACGGTCCTCACGCTCATCGTCACGCCGTCGGCGTTGATGGTCAGGGCCAACTTCCAGTCCTGGCGCCAGCGCAGGCGCAGATCGGCCCCGCCGCCGGCCGCCCTCGTCTCGCGGCCGCACGCCAAGGCCGCGGAGTGAATCCGGATCAACCGAAGCTGCGCCGCGCGGTCACGACGCGCGCCGCCGTCGTCAGCCAGCACAGCACGCCGAAGACATAGGCGAGCAGCGGAAACACGCCCGGAAAGAGACAGAAGGCCATGAAGACGGCGATGGTCTCCGTGCCCTCCGTGAGGCCGCCCAGGTAGTAGAGCGACTTGCGGCCGCGGGCCTCGCTCGCCAGGCCCCGCTTCGCCGCCAGGATGGCGAAGGCGAGAAACGACGTGCCGGTGCCGACGAAGGACAGGATCAGGAACGCGGCTGCTACCGCGTTCTCCGGCCGCGCCAGGGCGAAGCCGAAGGCGACCCCGGCATAGACGATGAAATCGCAGACGATATCGAGGTAACCGCCGAAATCGGTGAGCGTCGCATGGCGCGCCACGGCGCCGTCGAGGCCGTCCGCCAGCCGGCTGGCCAGGATGGCCGCGAGCGCCGCGCCATACCACTGCGCGGCCAGACACGGAATCGCCAGCAGGCCAATCACGAAGCCGACGATGGTGATGGTGTTGGCCGAAATACCGGCGGCGGCGAGGCGGCGCCCCATGCGATCAAGCGGCGGATCGATGATCCGCCGCATCAACGGATCAAGCATATCGTGATTCCGAATGCATTGGTCGTCCACTTTCCCGCATCTTAGGTTTCAAGCCGCATTGTTCCGCCGGGCGCTATCGGCTGTTGCTGAGTGCGACATTTCGCATGGTCGAGCGCCGATCACGACACTATTCCATCAATGGCTTCGGCTGTACAAACGTGCGATGACCGTTCGAGCCCTGCCACTCCTCGTCTTTCTGCTGCTCTCCTGGGCGCTGTGCGCGCACGCGGAGCCACCGGCAACTGTGTTCCTGGAAGAGTTGACCTGGACCGAACTCCGCGACCTCATCGGCTCCGGGAAGACGACTATCATCGTTCCGATCGGCGGGACCGAGCAGAACGGGCCGGACATGGCGCTCGGCAAGCACAACGTTCGTGTCAGGGCGCTGTCCGAGAGGATCGCGCTCACCCTCGGCAATGCGCTGGTGGCGCCGGTGATCGCCTATGTTCCGGAAGGCGGCATCAGCCCGCCGACCGCGCATATGCGCTTTCCCGGCACGATCACCGTGCCGGACGAGACCTTCGAAAAGGTGCTGGAATATGCGGCGCGCAGCTTCAAGCTGCACGGCTTTCACGACGTCGTCTTCCTCGGCGATCATGGCGGCTACCAGAAGGACGACAAGATCGTCGCCGATCGCTTGAACCGGGAGTGGGCGGCGACGCCCGTCCGCGTGCACGCCGTGAGCGAATACTATCGCGTCACCCAGACCGAGTACGTGCAGGCGCTCAAGAGCCGGGGCTATCGGGACGAAGAGATCGGAACCCACGCCGGGCTTGCCGATACCTCGCTCATGCTCGCGGTCGATCCCCGTCTCGTTCGCTCGGACCGTCTGATATCCGGCGATAAGCCCATGGCTGCCGATGGCGTGTATGGGGATCCGCGCCGATCCAGCGCGGAACTGGGCCAGCTCGGCGTCGATGTCATAGTGACGCAGACGGTGGCGGCCATCCGAAAAGACATTGCCGACCGGTAGCTGTCGCGCTACAGGAGGGAAGGGGCGCGCGGATCGGCGAACGCCCTCGCCTAAACGAACCACGGAGCAGCAAATCTTTTCTAATCGCTTTCGCATGGCGGGCTGGAAGCATCGGTCCCTCGGGCTGTGCTTCTGGGCGGCCGTCTGCGCGGCGCCGCTCGGCCTCGCCCTCGCCGGCCCGATCCAGACCGTGCCGGGCATGCCGCCGGTGATCGATCCGAACAACCTCTACAGCGAGACCGCCGCCGGCAAGTTCAGTCCTGCCGTCGCCGGGGCGCTGGCGCGGGTCTACGTGCCCAACCGGGTGTCGAGCGACGTCTACGTGATCGATCCGGCGACGCTGAAGGTGGTGGCCCGCTTCAAGGTCGGCAGCCATCCCCAGCATATCGTGCCGTCATGGGATCTCCGGACCCTCTGGGTGACAGACAACGCGAAGGGTGGCAGCGGCGGCAGCCTCACGCCGATCGATCCGCAGACGGGCAAGCCCGGCGCGGCCGTGCCGGTCGACGACCCCTACAACCTGTATTTCACGCCCGACGGCCAGTCGGCGATCGTGGTCGCGGAGAAGCTGAAGCGGCTCGACTTCCGCGATCCCCACAGCATGAAGCTGCAATGGTCGCTGCCGACGCCCGGCTGCCACGGCGTCAACCACGCCGATTTCTCGATCGACGGCCGCTATGCGATCTTTACCTGCGAGTTCCACGGCGGCGGCCTCGCGAAGATCGATATGGTGAACCGGAAGGTGGTCGGCTACCTCAAGCTGTCGAAGGGCGGCATGCCCCAGGACATCTGCATCTCCCCCGACGGCAAGGTCTTCTACGTGGCGGACATGCACGCGGACGGGGTTTTTCTGGTGGACGGCGATGCCTTCAGGGAAATCGGCTTCATCGACACGGGCATGGGGACGCACGGTCTTTACCCCAGCCGCGACGCCAAGCAGCTCTACGTCGCCAATCGCGGCAGTCACCGGACCCGCGGCCACCCGCGTGGCAATGGCAGCGTCTCCGTCATCGACTTCGCGACCGAGAAGGTCGTGACGACATGGCCGATTCCCGGCGGCGGCAGCCCCGACATGGGCAACGTCAGCGCGGACGGGAAGGACCTCTGGCTCTCCGGGCGCTTCGACAACGTGGTCTACGACATCGACACGACCACAGGCGCGGTGAAGAAAATCCCGGTCGGCCAGGAACCGCACGGCCTCGCGGTCTGGCCCCTGCCCGGCCGCTACTCCCTCGGCCACACGGGAAATCTCCGCTAGGCCCGGAGTCCGCGCGCCGGAGCACCTAGGCGGCCGCGCTCATTGACCGATGGGCGCGACTGGCCGATGGCACGTCTTCGGACTCTAGATGTCGTAGGTTCAAGCCAACATGCACTGTGCACCTTCCCCCGCCAGGGCGACGGACTTGGTGCTACGACGCGCTGTACGCTTGACGCCGTTCGAAAGAAAACCCGACTGAGGAATTTCTGCAGTCGGCTCTGTCCACATTGGCGCGGCTCGTGCGATCTGCGGTCGTCAGTTCCGCAATGTAATGCTGTGCACGGTTTCTGAACCGTTCCTACCAAATGGGAGGTCACAATCGATTCAGGATGATCTACGCTGCGGTGCCGGCAGGGACAGTCAGACATGCTGGCGAGTCACGTCTAGACGGAACAGGTGGTGGTGCGGGATTTTCCGACGATCGAGACCATCTTTCTTTCTCTTGGGCCGAAACGTATCATGACCCATAAGCGCAGGCGCTCGTATCGATGAAATTCCGCAAGCACCTGTTCATCAGCTACGCGCATCTCGACAACCAGCCCGTGACCGAGAACGATGTGGGTTGGGTAAGCCGCTTCCACGCGTCGCTCGATGCCATCCTGAGCATGCGGCTGGGGCGGAAGGCCGAGATCTGGCGCGACGAGCGGCTGCAGGGTAACGACGTTTTCGCGCTGGAGATCCTGTCCCAGTTTCCGGAGACTGCCGCGCTGGTCGCGGTGGTGAGCCCGCGTTACGTGACGTCGGAATGGTGCCTGCGGGAGGCTCGTTCATTCTGCGAAACGGCGCAGAAGTCGGGCGGGTTGATGGTGGACAACAAGTCGCGCGTTTTCAAGGTCATCACCCTGCCCATAGAAAGCCAGGACGCGCTGCCTGCGGCGATGCGGGACACCCTGGGGTTCGAATTCTACGTGCGCGAATCGAACGGCGTCGAGAAAGAGCTGAATCCCGCCTACGACCCCGCGCTCGGTCCGAAGCTCGCCAACGAGTGCGTGCGCTTGGCCCAGAGCATCGCCGGCCTGATCAAGAAGCTCGAAGCGCAGCCAGAACCCGGCGCCATGGCAGCGCCGTTGCCGCACGCGGCACCCGCAGCGGCGGCGAAGCCAGTGGTCTACTTGGCCGAATGCAGCAAGGACCGCCGCGACGACCGCGCGGCGCTGCGCACCGAACTGCAGATGCGCGGCTACCGCGTGCTGCCAGAGGGCCAGTTGTCGAACGACGAAGAACATTACACAGCCGCGGTCACGCGTCTCCTAGGCGAATGCGCGCTGTCCGTCCATCTGGTGGGCAGTCTGTACGGTGCGGTGTGCGACGGCGAGAGTCAGAAATCCGTGGTCGAGTTACAGAATCAACTGGCGGTTCAACGAGCAGGCGCCTCGGGGCTGCGGCGCATCATCTCGCTGCCCGACAGCATCCGCACCACGGACGCGCGGCAGCAAGGTTTCATCGATACGTTGCACCGCGACGCCAAGGCGCAGTTCGCGGCCGACGTCATCACCGCCGACCTCGAAGCCGTAAAGGCCGCGATGCAGGCAGCACTGGCCCGCATCGAAAATCCTCCACCGGTCGAGGCAGCGGCCGCGACCGCCATCGGCTCGGATGGGCGACTTGTATACTTGATCTGCGACGAACGCGACCGCAAGGCCACGATTCCGCTGCGCCTCTTCCTGAAGGAGCAAGGCTTGGAAGTGCAGACGCCAGTGTTCGAAGGCGATGCCGCCAGCGTACGCAGCGCCAACCAGGAACGCCTGGCCCAGTGCGACGCGGTGCTGGCGTTCTACGGCGCCGGCACCGAGGCCTGGAAAGCCACTGTCGACGGTGACCTGCGCAAGGCCGCCGCGTTGCGGCCCGGGCGGGCGCCGCCGCTAGTCTACACCTGGCTGGCCGAACCCTGCACGGCCGCCAAGACCGAC
>JBGPEQ010000135.1:0-8499 GCA_041482855.1 Dongiaceae bacterium
AACGGCGTCCACTGCCAGATCTCGCACAGGATGATCGCGGGATAGACGAGATCGGCATTGACGGTCCACAGCGCCGCCACCGGCTTGCCCGCGAACCAGCCGACGATCTGATTGATCGGCCCGTAGCGGTTATCGAACAGCAGGCGCCAGGTGGCGCCGGCGACGATTGGCGAGATCACCGTGGGCAAGACGAGAAGAGAGACGAACAGCTGCCGTCCGGGCAGCCGCTCGAGGAACAGCTGCGCCATCAACAGGCCGAGGACCAGTTCGATGGGAAGCGCGATCACCGTGATGATGGCGGTATGCAGCAGCGACTGCCAGAGGCGGGCATCCCTAAACAGCTGCGCGTAGTTGAGGAATCCCGCAAACGACTTGTCATCCTCCAGCATGGTCCTGTGCTGGAAGCTGACCCCGAGCGAATAGAGCAACGGAAACAGGCCGATGAAAAGCAGCAGGAAAATCGCCGGCGCGATGATCCACCACTTGAAATGCCGATCAGGCGCGTACCCTGGAAACGCCAGGGCCGATCCTGCCGCGGCAATTGTGGAGGTGTGAGCCATGCCCGCTACATGCTCGAATTGGCGCGTGTAGGGGCGACCGGATGGTCGCCCCTACAGCCGTGCAAGCTCGATGCTACTGCGGATAGGCGCCGGACTTGGACGCCCAGGCTTGATAGACGGCCTTCTGCTTGTCGACGCCGATCTTGTCGGTGATGGCGTCCCAATCGCCGGCAGCGGCATCGAGAATCGCCTTCGGATCGTCGCCGGCCCAGAGCTTGCTGATGGACTGCCGCAGCACCTCCTCATACTTGTCGGTCTGCAGCAGCGACAGGTCGAGCAGGCCCGTCTCCGATCCGGCCTTCAGTGCGGCCAAGTAGTCCTTCGCGTTCGGCCAGCGCGACAGATACTCCGGGCTGGTGAAGTGCGAGTTGCGGAACGGATCGCGCAAGGTGTAGGGCAGCTGCACGCGCTGCAGGCTGATGTCCTCGCTGTTCAGCCACTGGATGAACAGATAGGCAGCATCCTTGTTCTTGCTGGTGGAAGACACCGACAGCGCGAAGCCCGCTGCCAACTGCGGATGGCCACCCGGCGGCAAGGCGTAGCCGACCTTGCCGGCGATCTGCGTCTTCGGGACCCAATTGAGCGCTTCCTGGTCCGTGCCGTACCCCTCGGCCCAGCGGCCGTAAGGCGGCCAGGAGATGGTCATCGCCGTCTGACCCTGCAGGAAGGCCGCCAGGTTTTCGACGAACCCCCACTGCTCCACGCCCGGCGGCATGAACTTGTTCTCGTTCCGCATGTCCGTAAAGACCTTGACGCCGACATCGCTGTTGATCGTCGCCTTCATCGATTCGGCGTCGAAGAACTTGCCGCCCTCGTTGCGGAAACGCTCCTGGAACATGTACATGGTATAGGGCGGCTGACGGAAGAACGCCGCGCCGTACATGTTCGGCTGGTTCTTGTCGGTCAGGAACTGGCCGATGTCGTCGAACTCCTTCCAGGTCTTCGGCGCGGCCAGGTCATAGCCATACTTGGCCTTGAACGCCTCCTTGTTCGCCGCGTCGTCGAAGACGTCCTTCCGGTAGTACATGAGGAAGACGTCGCCGTCGTCCGGGAAGCCGAAGATCTTGTCGCCGACCTTCATCTGGTTGTCGCGATAGGTCGGGGCGATCTTCTGCAGCTCGTCGCGATAGCCGTACTTGTCGACATAGGGATCGAGCACTTCGAGCGCGCCCGCATTGGCGAGATCGGGCATCCAGGCCGGGATCACATTCAGCGCGTCGTAGGCGCCGGCCCCGGAGCGATAATCCTGCATGATCTTGGTGAACATCTCGGCGGTCGCCACCTCGACGACCTTGACGTCGATCCCGGTCAATTCCTTCCACTTGGGTCCTGAGAAGTGCAGCGGATCGAGCGCCTGCAAGCCGGCCTCCCATACAATAGTGATGGTCGTGCCGGAATACTTCTTGGCTTCGTTAACGGCGCGATCGGCCGCGCTCTGGGCCCACGCCGCCGCCGTCCAGCCGACCGCCAGCGCGACGGTCGCCGTCAGCGTAAGTGTCTTCAGCAGCTTCATTGTTATCCTCCCTGGTTGCAGCAAGACGCACCGCACCTTCCGGCCCGGTGCATGGTCGATAAATCTGTATCTGTTGGCGTTCTTCCTCCTTCGTGCGTGTCCGTTCAATCCTTTTTACGCCGCGAAGCTCGCGCGATAGCCATCCAGGCGCCGGCGCCAGGTCGGCGTCGACAGGACCGCGCGATTGACGATGCCGACGGGGTCCCGGCCGTGCATGACGTCGAGGACGGCCTTGACGTCGGAGGCGCCGATGCCGGCGAAGCATTGGTCGGTCCAGCACAGGGCGTGCGGCGCCAGAATGACGTTGTCGAGCTTCAGGATGGGATCGTCGGCCGCCGGCGGCTCCGGATCGAGCACGTCGAGGCCGGCGCCGGCGATGCGCCGCTCTTGCAGCACCTTGGTGAGCGCCTTCTGGTCGACGATCGGCCCGCGCGCGGTATTGATCAGATAGGCCGTCGGCTTCATCAGCGCCAGCCGCGCGGCATTCACGAGATGGGTCGTCCCCGGCATCAGCGGACAGTTGACGGTGAGAAAGTCGGATTCGCGGAACACCGTTTCGAGATCCACCAGCCTGACGCCCAGCGCGTCTGCCGTCTTGCGGTCGGCAAACGGGTCATGGGCGATGAACTTCATGTCGAGCGGCTTGCACAGGCGGAACATCTCGGCGCCGATATTGCCGATGCCGACCGAGCCGAGCGTCTTGCCGACCAGACCGACACCCATGTGGTCCATCTTCTTGGCGAAACCCGCGGACCCCTGACGGGTCAGTTGATCCTTGATCATCATCCTGCCGGCAAGGGCGAGGATGAAGGTCAGGATCGCCACCGCCACCGGGCGACGCACGCCGTCCGGCGTGATGGCCAGGGCGACGCCCGCCGCCGTGCAGGCCTCGACGTCCACGCTGTCATAGCCGACGCCGAAGCGGGCGACGATCGAGAGTCGACCGTCGGCCGGCACGCTGCTCCTGTTGAATTTCGGGGCAAGAAGAATAAGCGCATCGTAGCCGGCGAGGCCCGCCGCCGGCATCACGCCGTCGACCGGCGAAACGTAGCCGACCTCGACCTGGGGATTGCTGAGCAAGGGCGACAGGTCGAACATCGGAAAGGCCGTGCTGCCATCGGCCTTGACGAAATCCCCGCTCAGCGCCACCCGGAACCTGGCCATCCGAACCTCCGCCCTACGCGCGCTTCCGGCCCTTGGCGCCCGCCCGCAAGCGCCCGACCGCTTCGGTCAGCGCATTCTGCAGCACCCAGACATCGCCGGAATAGCAGATGAAATCGAAGCCGGCCCGATGCAGGGCGAGGCCCTGCTCGACTGTCGGGACCAGGCGCCCCAAGGCCCTGCCGTGCTTGCGCGCCGCCCCGATCACCCGGTCGATCGCCTTCGTGAATTTCGGATTGTCGAACTCACCGGGGATGCCGAGCGACACGCTCAGATCGAAGTGCCCGACCCACAGGCAGTCGACGCCGGGCACGGCGGCGATGGCGTCGGCATTCTTCACGCCCTCGGCGGTCTCGATCTGCGCGAAGAAGGTCGTACGCTTGTTGGCGGCGGCGAGTTTCTGCGGCACCGGACCCGGCCGATAATCGTCATGCGCCACCTGCAGCGCCACGCCGCGGCTGCCGTCGGGATAGTACTTCATGCTCTCGAGAATCTTCTTCGCTTCGTCGGCCGTGCCCACCATGGGCAACATCACGCCCTCGGCCCCCATGTCGCAGGCGCGGGCGATGTGATGGTAGGCCTTCGACGGTACCCGCACGATCGCCGGCAGGTCGGCCGCCTGCATGTAGCGCAGGGCGCTCTTCGTCGTCTCGAAGCCGAAGCCGCTATGCTCCAGGTCGAACAGCACGAAATCGCAGCCGGCATTCTTCAAGATGTGGCCGATGCCGGGCGTCGCGAACTCGACGATGAAATGCCCGACCTTCAGCCGTCTCTTCTCGGCCAGTGCCTTGAGACCCGTTTGCGCCATCTCTTGTCTGCCCTCCCCCGCGGCCGGCGAGGCCGGCCCATCTTTCTAGTTCTAAATCTCCGGCGGCAACGATGTCCGCGGCGTCAGCCGCCGGTTCCCCCGTCGTCGACGCGCCCCAGCGTCACCGCTTTCGCCGCCACGAACGGCGCGCTCTCGCGGTCGAACGCCGCAAAGTGCGGCGTCTGCTTATGGGCCTCGAACGCGGCCGCATCGTCATAGATTTCGTACAGCACAATCCGGTCCGCGTCCCCGTTGGGGATCACGACGTCGAACTGGCGGCAGCCCGCCTCATCGCGCAGCGACGCGCGCGCGTTTTCGACGATGAGCTTGCGGAATCGATCGAACGTTCCGGGCTTCAGCCGGAAGTCCACCATGACGACGTATCCTCCCATTTTCTTCTTCCTGTGTGTGCCAATACGTTTCGACGACTTGATCGAGATGGGCGCGTATGGCGCGCTCGGCCCGGTCGGGATCGCGCGCGACTATGGCGTCATAGATCGCTTCATGCGCCCGGCAGGCGACGAACTTCTGACCGGGCGTACGCAAGGTCGTGCTCCGTTGCTCGGTCAGCCAGGCCGCGATGGCCTCATGGATCGCGGTGAAGATCGGGTTGCGCGGAATCACCGCCAGCACGTAGTGGAATGCGACGTCGGTCCGCTCGAAGGCGTAGAGATTGTCGAGCGCCTGACGATTGGCGACGAGCGCGCGCTTCAGTTCCTCGAGGTCATCGGCGGTCGCGTGCTGGGCCGCATGGCGCGCCAAGCCGATCTCGAAGAAGGCGCGCGCTTCCTGAAAGTGCCGCACGCCATCCGGCGCCGCCAGCAGATGCCGCGCCGCGCCGGCCAGCGATTCGAATACGACCTTGGGTGTCGGCTGCGTCACGCGCGCGCGCTCGCCGTTGTTGATGGCCACCAGACCCATCTTCTGCAGTGCGAACAGCGCCTCGCGCACCGCCGGCCGGCCGACGCCGAACTGCTTCATCAGATCGCGCTCGGACGGCAGCTGGTCGCCGGGCGAATACTGGCCCTCCTGGATCATCGCCTCGAGGCGGCCCGCGACCTCTTCATAGAGCCGGCGTCGCCTGATGGCGCCGAGCTGTACTGGTATACCTATCATACCAGTCAGTCTAAGCGTGCGGCCGGCAGACGGTCAAGACCGATGCTTTGCGACCGGCCTAGGGTCGGACGCAGATCGAAGGTTGAATTTGTTGGATCGGTCGACGGGATTGAAGTCCCGCAGCGCCGCGGTTAGTGGCGCAACGTGCTTTCCGCGGCGACTTGCTCGCAGTTCCAGACCTGGTCGGTGACCCAGCTCATCGCCTCGCTGAGGGTACGCCGCCCGACCTCGGTCGAAACGATCTCGGCCACCTCGGAAAGCGCCGCCTCGACGGCGTCAGCATGGTCGCCGCGGCCATGAGCCCGCAACAGCTTCGCCAGGGCGGCACCGTTGGCCATCGACAGGGCGGCGATGCGGGCATTGTGAATGGGATCACTCAAGTTCGGACTCCACTGCTGAGCAGAGGCCCCGGCTGTGCCGGAACCTCGCTACCGCAGAGGGTGAGCGAAACCCGCTAAAAAAGACTGAACCCTGAACAGCCGTCACCGGTTCCCCGGGCGCCAAATGGTTAACGCCGCCGGCCCAAAGTCACCACAATATATGGCATGGTTTCGTCATGTAATCCACAATATTTCGTATGATACCGGTCACGGCAACATAGGATAGCCGTAATAATCCGAATTTCCTCCTATTGTGGTTAAGCATGGTCGCGCGTATCGTCGCTCCCGACTTCAGCGAAAAATCTGTGTTGGGGCGGCTCGACAGCCCGGGCTTGGTGCGAAGGGCTTCGGCCGCAACGCGCTACAGTTTTCGGCCGGCGCGGATTCATACGCGCACCGGCGATGGCATTCAAAACCAATTCGTATCGGAGGATGAGCGATGTCCAAGGAAGCGAAGAAACAGGCAGACGTCGGCAATGGCGCACCGGTTACAGCGGCGACGCCCGATCTGGCGGCATTGGTCGACAGCAACGGCGCCAACATCGCCGCCATGGTCAGGGCGAGCGAGGCGCTGTGGGCGGGGATGGCGACCATCGGGCAAGAGATGGCCCAGTTCGCGTCAGCGCGCATGCGCGAACACATGGACCTCTCGGGATCGGTCATGCAGTGCGGCGATCCCGGCGAGGCCTTCCGGCTCGAATGCGACTACGCCCGCAATGCCACGCGGCAATATCTCGACGAGGCCAACAAGCTGCTGGGCATCGCGGCGGAAACCTCGCAGCGCAGCTGGGCGCCGCTCGAAGAGCTGACGAAAGAAACACTCGGGCGGATCAGCCGGCGCTGATATCGGGTGGCGGAGGGGCGGCCCCCAGGTTTAACCCGCGGACCAGGTCGCCCCTTCAGGAGTGCGCGCGGCTATCCAATTTCCACGGCCAGCATCCCGGCGTCGACGCCTTCCTGGCCTTCCCTAAGGTGCACGGCCTTCACCGTGCCGGCCTCGCCGGCGCTGTGCGGCACTTCCGTCTTCATCACTTCCAGGATGAACAGAACGTCGCCGGCGGCGACCTTGTCGCCCGTCTTCACCAGCACCTTCCACACGTTGCCGGGCACCATCGTCTCGATCTTCTCGGCCATGTCGTTCTCCCCTAGGCGATGCTCGATGCGCTGCAGACGGCGTTCAGCTTCTTGCGCAACGCCTGCGCCTCGTCGACGCTGATCGATTTGAAGCGATAGATGTCGCCCGGCTTCGACTGCCCGAGCTTCCAGAACGCCGCCGACGGCACGGTGTACGGATTGATGAACCCGCCCATGCTCGGCCCGTCATTGACCAGGATGATCGGCGTCTGCCCGGCCAGGTTGATGGCGCCCAGCGGATAGCCCTGGTCGATGATGTTCGAAGGCTCGGCGCCGTTCTCCGGCGCCTTCTTGTAGGCCTTCTCGGTGAAGGTCCATTGCGGGCCCTCGAGGCGAAAGCCGGTGCGGTCGCTCTTCGACGACAGTTTCCAATCCGTCGACAGGAAGCGCTTGTGCCCGGCCTCGTCGATCCAGTCGTCGTTCGGGCCGGGTACAACTTCGATCGTCCAGATCTTGTCGGCGGCGAAGCTGGGCCGGCAGTCCGGCTTGGCCTTTCGGCCCACCGTTCCCTTGCCCTTGGCAACCGGCACGGTCTGCCCCTTCTGGAGCGCGCGCCCCTGCATGCCGCCGACGCCGGCTTTGTGGAAGGTCGAGCGCGAGCCTAGCCAGGGCGGCGTGTCGATGCCGCCGGCGATGGCGATGTAGCTGCGCATGCCGAGCTTGGACGAGGTCAGCGCCAGCGTCTGGCCGGCCTTGACCGCGACGCTCTCCCACAGCGCTACCGGCTGACCGTCGAGCTTCGGCTGCATGTCGCCGCCGGTGATGGCGATGACGCCGTCGCGCTGGAACTTCAGCGTCGGCCCCATATACTGCACTTCCAGGCCAGCCGCGCCGGCCTCGTTGCCGACCAAGAGGTTGGCGAGCCGGAACGACCAGCTGTCCATCGGCCCGGAGGGCGGGAAGCCCTGGTTCCAGAAGCCGATGCGGCCCGGATAGTCCTGAATGGAGGTCTCGAGGCCCGGAACGATCACTTCGAACATGGCGCTGTCCTCCTAGAACCGTTCGCTCTTGTTGAGGGTCTTCACCCAGGCCTTGTAGTTGCGCACGGAGAAGCGCTGGTACTCGACCACGTTGTAGACGTAGGTCCCGTCTTTTACCCTGGCCTCCACCTCCTCGAATTCCTGCGCGCTCACCGGCACGAACTTCACGCGGTCGCCCGGCTGGAACAGGCAGATGCTCTTCTCGAACTGCGGGAAGCGCTTCTCGGTGTCCCAGATCGGCACGGGAATGCGGGCGAAGATCTGGTAGCCCCCGGGCGTCGCCACCGGATAGATCGCGGTCGAGGCGCCGCCCATGCCGACCGTGCCCTGGGGCGTCCAGGTCCGCGGCGGATTGTATTTAGGCGCCGTGATGACGCAGCGCGGATCGAGCGCCATCATGAACGGCAAGCCGGGCCAGAATCCCAGCGCCGCCACCCAATATTCGGTGCCGGAGTGGACGCGCACGAACTGATGCACGTCCTTGAGGCCGTTCAGCTCGGCGACGAACTCCGGGTCCCATTTTTTCTTGGTGATCTTGGCGCAGTAGTCGTCGATCGCCGCCTTCGTCCAGGGATCGAGATAGCAGGTCGGGAAATAGAACAGCCGGCTGTCCAGCTCGATGTCGTCGGACGGGCCGAGCGAGCCGATCAGCGACGTCATCTCCTTGGCGAGGTCCTTGAAGTTGATCCTGTCCGGATCGTAGTGAACGAGCATGGAGGCGAAGCAGGGCGCCGTCTCGATCACGGCCTTCGTCTGGCTCTTCTCGATCGCGCCGGCCAGGCCCTGAGCCATGAAGTTCAGCTCAAGGTTCATCTCGTTGCCGAACTCGATCAGCATGTAGCGATCG
>JBGPEQ010000136.1:0-8488 GCA_041482855.1 Dongiaceae bacterium
ATGACGATGATGCAGGCGCTTAACACTCCACGCAATCACTTCATGTTGGCTTTGATCGCCGCGATGGCGTCGGCCTGGGTGTATTCGTGGCTGGCGACGCTGCCCTTCTCGATCGTCGGCAGGGCCGCCTCGAAGTCGTCCTGGGTGAAGGCGAGATAGGGCACCAGCAGGTCGTGCGGCACGTTCTTGTTGCCGTCGAGGATCTGCTGGGCGACCCAGAAGCCGAGGGTCGACACGCCCGGGGCGATCGAGCCTGACCAGGTCGTGTAGCCGTCCTTGTCCTTCTGCTCCTTCCACCACTGCAGCTCGTCCTGCCGGTTGCCCATGATGATCGTCGGGCGCGGCCGGCCGGCGGCGGCGAGGGCCTGGGCGGCGCCATAGCCATCGCCGCCCTGATCGACGACGCCCACGATGTCAGGCATCGAGGGCAGCACGGTCGCGACCGCCTTCTGGGCCGTGGTCTGGTCCCAGTCGCCGGTCACCGACGCGACGATCTTGAACTCGGGATGGGCGGCGACAGCTTCGACGATACCGTTGTGGATGGCTTCGTCGATGGAGGTGCCGGCGAGGCCGCGGATCTCCAGCAGGTTGCCGCCCTTCGGCTGGAACTTCGCCATCTGCTCGACTTCCTGCTTGCCCATGTCCTTGAAGTCGACGACGACGCGCCAGGCGCAGGGCTCGGTGACGATGCCGTCGAACGACACCACCACGATGCCGGCGTCGCAGGCCTGCTTGATGGCGCCGTTGAGGGCGTCGGGCGAGGAGGCGTTGATGACGATGGCGTCATAGCCCTGCAGGATCAGGTTCTGGATCTGCGCGGCCTGGGTCGGCACTTCCTTGTCGGCGGTGGTGAATACGTCCGCCGCGGCAACGGCGCCATCGGCGACCGCCTTCTTGGTGACGAGGTCGTAGCTCTTCAGCATCGCCTGCCGCCAGGAATTGCCGGCATAGTTGTTGGAGAAGGCGATCTTCTTGCCGCTGGTGTCGGCCGAGGCCGTTCCGGCGATGACGCCGGCGCCCAACGCCGCCAACGCCAGGAACTTCGTAAAACGTTTCATGCGAGCCCTCCCTATGAGGCTGATGTTTCGCTCTTTTGCCCGGCGGGTCTTGGTTATTTCGCTCCGAGCCGGAGACAACCTACTTCATGGCCAACGGTCCGGACAAGCGCGCGACGGTATTGGCCGGGGGAAGGGTATGAACATCCGACTCCCTCGCTTGTCATTCCCGCGCAAGCGGAAATCCAGACCCACAGAACTCGTCGCTGGCCCTGGACCCCGCTTTCGCGGGGGTGACAACTGAGTTAGCAGTCCGCGATGGCTAGCGGTCGGATGAGGGATTGCAGACGGCGAAGGCCGCCGTCAATTGGCGCGGTAATCCTTCAGCGTCAGTCCGGTCTGGCCGGGCACGACGCGGCGCTGAAATATTCTTTGCGTCGAGGCGAATAGCGAACCGCTGCTCTTGCCGGTGGCTTGGCCGGCGGTCTTGCCGAAAACCTGCTGCGGTTGCGGCGCGTAGAACTGCGAGAACAGGGAGAGGTTGGCGGTTGCCGGCTCGCCGCTGGCCGCATCGGCGCGCACAGGCTGGGCGCGCAGGAAGCCGGCGGCGCTGGCGAGCTGGATGGTTTCGGGCCGCGGATCGGCCGGCGCCACGACGGTGTCGGCGGCGAGTTCCTTCTGCTTGGCGGCGCCCGACCAGTTCGCCAGCACCAGTTCGCCATAGGGCTCGCCCTTTTCGGGCGTCGCCGAATGGTAGCGGCGGGCGGCCGCCAGCCAGCCGTTGGTCTGGTCATGGAGCGACTTCAGGAAGTCGGCGCCGTAGCCGACGTTGGTGGCAGGATCGAAGGCATCATCGAGCGACGCGAAGGCGTCCGGATGATGCTTCAGGTTGATCTGCATGCAGCCGACATCGATCGATGCCACCCCGTCGGTCAGCTTGCCCTCGACGAACTTCACGGCGTCGGCTTTGGATTCGAAGAAATGCCCTTCGCCCTCGGCATTCACCGTCCACGGCCAGACCGAGCGCTGGCCGGTCACGGTGCGGCCGGACTCGGTGAAGCCGATGGCCGCCAGCAGGCCGCTGGGGATGCGGTGCGCCCGCTCCTCGCTGCGGATCTTCTGCAGACAGACCTGATCGTCGGCGATGACGGGAATTTGCGCTTTCTGTCCTTCGCCGGCGGCGATTGCCGGCGGGGCGGCGGCCAGCAGCGCGAGCATCGAAGCAGTCACCAGTGCAACAGGAGACTGGGATCGGCGCGGTGCGTCCTTCGACAAGCTCAGGATGAGGGACTTTCTTTGTGCCATCAAGAATCTACCTCATCCTGAGCTTGTCGAAGGACGCACGGTGCGCGTGCAGCACAGAGGGGTTGCGCCTCATCGCGGCGTCTCTTTGCCAACGCCCATGGCGCCGGCGGCGGGGGCGGCGACTAAGCGGGCCAGCAGCTCGTAGCTGTTGGTCAGGTTGGTGTGTTCGTCCTTGCGCTGAGTCAGGAAGCCGTCGATGCGGTCGAAATAGGCGATTGCCTCGTCGACCTTGGGATCGGTGCCGCGGCGGTAGGCGCCGATGCGGATGAGGTCGGCCATGTCTTCGTAGGTCGCCAGCAGCTGGCGCACACGGCGCACGAGCGCCGCCTCCTGCTCGGTGTTGCAGGCCGGCATGGTGCGCGACACGCTGCGGAGGATGTTGATGGCGGGATAGCGGCCACGCTCGGCGATGGCGCGGTCGAGAATGAGATGGCCGTCGAGAATGCCGCGCACGGCGTCGGCGATCGGCTCGTTGTGGTCGTCGCCGTCGACCAGCACGGCGAAGACGCCGGTGATGTCGCCGGTACCGTCGACGCCGGGGCCGGCGCGCTCGAGCAGCCGCGGCAGCTCGGCGAACACCGATGGCGTATAGCCCTTGGTGGTCGGCGGCTCGCCGGCGGCCAGGCCGATCTCGCGCAGCGCCATGGCGAAGCGCGTCACGCTGTCCATCAGGCACAGCACCTGCAGGCCCTGGTCGCGGAAATATTCGGCGGTCGCCATGGTCAGATAGGCGGCTTGGCGGCGCATCAGCGGCGGCTCGTCGGAGGTGGAGACCACGACGATGCTGCGCGCCTTGCCTTCGGGACCGAGGTCGGAGGCGAGGAATTCCTGTACTTCGCGGCCGCGTTCGCCGACCAGGCCGATGACGACTACGTCGGCATTGGTGTAGCGGGCCATCATGCCCAGGAGCGTCGACTTGCCGACGCCCGAGCCGGCGAAGATGCCCATGCGCTGGCCCTGGCAGAGGTTCAGGAGCGCGTTCATCGCGCGCACGCCGACATCCAGTTTCTGGCCGACGCGGCGGCGGAAATAGGCCGGCGGTGGGCTGGTGCGAAGGGGATAGGCGAGCGGGCCGGACGGTAGGGAGCCGCGGCCGTCGATCGGCTCGCCCAGGGCGTTGACCGTACGGCCGAGCCAGCCACGGTTCGGCCGCACGGCGATGCCGCGGTCGAGCACGATGATCGGGCAACCGACGCCGACGCCGCCGAGGTCCTGATAGGACATCAGCAGGCCGCGGCCGTCGCGGATGCCGATGACCTCGCACAGCATCTGCTGGCCGCGCCGGGTCTCGACCGAGCAGCGGTCGCCGACGGCCAGGTGGCGCTCCAGCCCATCGGCTTCGATGGTGATGCCGTAGGCGCCCTTGACCTCGCCGACCAGGCGCAGGTTCGGCAGGCGCTCGATCTCCGTGATGGCTTGGGCGATCCGCAATGGCCGATGGGTGACGTGGGCTGACATGGGGGGAGTGTGGCGGCGCGGCTTTACGCCAGGGTTAAGCGCGGCTGGGCGGCGGCGGGCGGGCGAAAACGACAAGCCCCCCGTAATCCCGGGGTGGCAAAACCAGAGGGTCGGACATTGCCGTCAACCGTTGATTAAGAGTGGCGTTGGTTAACATGGATCTCCAGGGCATCGGCCTCTTCCGCATGATCTCGCAGCAGCTGCGCTGGCTCGGCCAGCGGCAGGAGGTGCTGTCGCAGAACGTCGCCAATGCCGACACCCCCGGCTATCAGGCGCGCGACCTCCGGCCGCTCGCGTTCGGCGATGCGCTGCAGCAGGCCACGTTGCGCCCGGCCACGACCCAGGCCGGTCATCTCCTCGGCAAGGCCGCCGATCCGGCGGCGACGAAGGTGAAGACGATTACGCCGTGGGAAGTTTCGCCCGACGGCAACGGCGTCGTGCTCGAGCAGCAGATGACGTCGCTGGCGGAGACCCAGGCCGACTACCAGATGGCCACCGAGCTTTATCGCAAGCAGATCGGCATGCTGAAGACGGCGATCGGCAGCAACAGGACCTAGCCATGAACGAGATGCTGAAATCCATGAGCGTCGCCGCCTCGGGCCTGCAGGCCCAGGGCACGCGGCTGCGGGTGATCTCCGAGAACCTCGCCAACGCCAACTCCACGTCAGAGGTGCCGGGCGGCGATCCCTACCGCCGCAAGACCGTCACCTTCGCCGCCGAGCTGGACAAGGCGATCGGCGCCGAAGAGGTGAAGGTCAAGAAGGTCGGCACGGACACCGCGCCGTTCCGCGAAATCTATGAGCCGTCCCATCCGGCCGCCGACGCCAACGGCCATGTCAAGCTGCCCAACGTGAACATGCTGATCGAGCTGGCGGACATGCGGGAGGCGCAGCGCTCCTACGAGGCCAACCTGCAGATGATCGATCAGGCGCGCAGCATGCTCATGCGCACCATCGATCTGCTGCGCTCGTAAGTCCAAGTCGGCGCTGAGGGAAGCGGGGCGATGACGGCGATCAACTCGGTGAGCGCGGGCATCAATGCCTATCGCGACGTCGCCGGCACCAATCGTCCGGCGGCGGGTACGAGCGCCGGCAGTGCGACCGGCGGCAGCGGCGACGGCTTCGTCGACGCGCTCAAGGGCGCCGCCGAGAGCTGGGTCGACAGCTTGCGCCAGAGCGAGCAGAAGTCGGCCCAGGCCGTGACCGGCCAGGTCGATATCCGCGACGTCGTCATGGCCGTGAACAACGCCGAAGTCACGCTGCAGACCGCCGTCGCCGTGCGCGACAAGGTGATCGCGGCGTATCAGGAAATCATGCGGATGCCGATCTAGCGTGGAATGAAGATTGCGAAGCAGTATGACCGAAACCGACGTCATCGAGATCATGCGCGATGGACTCTGGACGACCGTGCTGGTCGCCGGTCCGCTCCTGGCGATCGCGCTCGTCGTCGGCCTCACCATCGGCTTTCTGCAGGCGCTGACGCAGATCCAGGAGATGACCTTGGTGTTCGTGCCGAAGATGGCCGCCATGTTCATCGGCGGGGTGCTGCTGCTGCCGTTCATGATGGCGACGCTCTCCGACTACATGGAACGACTGGCAAGCATGATCGTGGGTATCGATTGAGGTCCGGAATTCGCGGGGAGGCGAAACGGAAGCTCGACAAGGATCCAATGAACAATATGTCCGAAGCAGAACGCTTGAAACTGGCAGAACTCGTGAGCTCGCGCGTGTGCGAGAGCCTGATCGGGCCGATCGGCGCGGTCGTCAACGGGCTCGAACTGCTGCGCTTTGCGGAGGACGGCCGCACCAGCGCCGCCACCCAGACGCAGATCGACCGCGACTGCGCGCGCATCATCGATCGCCTGCGCTTCTTCCGTCTCGCCTACGGCTGCGACGACGACGATTTGCCGGTGGCGCTATCCGATCTGCGGGCGATGGCCGAGGCCTTCTTCACGGAAACGCGCATTGCGCTGGACTGGCCGGCGACCGATGAACTGCCGGCCGATCCGGCCGCCGGCGTCGACCGCAACGCCGCCCGCGTCCTGCTGAACGGCCTGCTGGTGATCGCGGAATGCCTGGGTATGCGCGGCACCATCGCCGTGTGCATGACCGGCGAGGATATCGCAGCGCCCACCGAATTCCAGGTCGTCGGCACCGGCGACCTGCTGCCGATGTCGGCCGCCAAGTGCCGCACGCTGCAGAGCGACGTGCGCATCGCCTATCTCGATCAGCAGACCATCCATCCCTATCTGGCGGGACAGCTGGCGCGCCACACGGGCATCGGCTTCACGGTCAATGTCAGCCCGCAGCGCATCGAGGCCGCCATCCTGCTGCCGCGCTCGGCCGAGGCCGAAGACGGCGGCGCCTAGGGCGCGCCATGGCGGGTGCCTTCGACGTCCTGCTGAAGGTCGCGCGCGCCCGCCGCGATGCGGCGGCCCAGGCCATGAACCTGGCGCAGCAGCGCCTCGCGCAGGTGCGGGCCGAATTCATCCGGCTGGAGGCGAGCGAGCGCGGGACGCGCTCGACCCACGACACCGTGTTCGCGACCGGCACCATCCGGTTGGAGATAGGCCGCCGCAAGCGGCAGCTACTCGATGAAATCCCCGGGCTCGAGCGGCGCGCCGATGCCGCCAAGCATGAAACGCTGGAAGCCTTCGGCGAATGCAAGCGGCTGGAAGTACTGATGGACCGGCAAGCGCGCGCGGCGGCGCAGGAAGAAGCGCGGCGCGAGTCTCAATATGCCGATGAGATCGCCCAGCTGCAGTACCGGCACCGGAGCGTCAGACCTTGACCGGAGCGGCCGGCGCCGGCGCGGCGCGGTAAGGCTCGAAGCGGCAGCTGCCGCCGAGCCCGAATTCCTCGAACACCCGGGCGACCGCTGCGACGATCTGCTCGCGCCCCTCCTGCTCGATCGGTGTCTCGCACTGCACGACCAGGTCGAGACGGCGCTGGTGATAGGTGGCCTCCACGCGCGTGAGCCCGAGGGCGCTGAGCGCGGCCTCGACCGCGAATTCGAAGATGCGCAGGGGCCGGCGCTTGCTGTCGCCGCCGGAGTCCGGCCGCTCGCGCTCGGGCGCCACGCCGATCTGCATGGGAACGAACTGGCCGTTGTCGAGCATCGGCAGCGGACGCCAGCGCCAAGTGCGCTCGCCGCTGTCGTCGAGACGCTCCTCGGTCTGGGTCAGGCCGGCGGTCAGGCGCTCGACCAGATCGGCCTTGCCGTCATCCTGTGCTTCCTCGACCAGCCTGACGATGTCGCGCCCGAGCCAGGTCGCGAGCTCCTCGCGCTTCGCGGCCACCGGCAGCGTCAGCAGGGCGAGGGCGCCGGCGCGGTCGGGCGTCGGCAGCCGACGGAGCAGCCGGTCGGCCGCCTTGGGATCGCGGGCGGCGACCAGGCGCCGCAGGTCCGTCAGCAGGACCAGAAGTTCGGGAGAGGGCGCCGTCGTTGCCGGCGCGGCATAGGCGGCCGTGCTGGCCCGCTCGGGCATGACGGCTGCGTCGAAGGTCGCCACCAGCGAGGCCGGCGATAGCGTGGGCGGGTGGGGTGCCGGGGCAGGAGGGAGAGCGGCACGCTGGGCGAGTGCAGGGTTGGCGCGCGGATCGATCGTTGCAGGCGCTGCGCCCGTCGCGGGATTGCGCGCGGGACCGGCGCCGGCAGCCGTATTCTGGCCGGCGGGCGCAGTTGCCGGAAGCCCGCTCGCGGACGTTGCCGGCGCCGTCGGCGCCGCTGGCGCTTGGCCCGGATTGGTCGGGAACGTCAGGGCTGTCTGCGGTGTCGCGCCGGTCTGAGGCGGCGTACCCGTCTGGAGCGGCGCGCCCGGCTGCGGCGGTGCCTTTGACTGCGGCAGCACACTTGGCGACGCACTCGGCAGCAGGAACACCTCGGTCGGCAGGTTCGGGCGGGTGACGATGGTAACTGCGCGCCCGGGCGGCAGCTCGGTCGGCGTCTGCAACTGCACTTCGCCGATCGCCGTGGCGATGCGCAGTTGGCCCGGAACGGGACTCTCGGCGACGATGCCGCTAACGCTGACCGGGCTCGGCGCTCCCACCAGTTGCGCCGGCAGGTTCAGCACCTGCGCGCGCAGCGGTGCCGACTCGGAGCGACCGGGCCCGGCGATGAGATTGGCGAGCATCGGCAGCGCCGACATGATGGGGTCGACGGGCATCGGGACTAGCGGCGCGTTGCCGCCGCGGCCTGTGCCTGTCGATTGAGCAGGAAGATCTGCGCCATGACCTCGGCGACCGCGATCATGGCGTCGGCGGGAATCTCGGACTCCAGCTCGACGGCGGCCAGCAGCGTGGCCAGGTCGGCGTCCTCGCGCACGGGGATGCCGTTCTCCTGGGCCAGCGCCAGGATGCGCTCGGCGATGGGGCCGCGCCCGCTGGCGACGACGCGCGGCAGATTCGGCTTGCCGAACTCGTAGGTGAGCGCGACAGCGACCACCGGCTTCTGCGGGCGGCTCATGGCTTGGGCTCAGGTTGCGCCTGTTGCGCGGCGATTCCGTCCTCGATGACCAGGCTGTGGTTGGGGCCGATCAGCAGCAGGTGCTGGCGCTCGCCGCGGCGCACGAGGACCAGCCGGTGGCGGGCGTCAAGCGGCAGCGATTCCATGACGCCGAGGCTGCGGTCGCTCTTGGGCCTCGCACCGAACCACATCGCCGGGCCGAAGCGCCGCGCGGCCCAGGTGGCGCCGCCGATCAGGCCGAGCACGAGCACCAGGGCCAGCACGGC
>JBGPEQ010000137.1:0-8481 GCA_041482855.1 Dongiaceae bacterium
AGTACCTAGCGCCATGGGTTCAGAGCAAACGCGCGGACCGCAACGAGCGCGGCGCGACGCCGTCCTGCTCGCGGTCGATGTGGGCACCGGCAGTGCGCGCGCCGCGCTGTTCGATCCGCAAGGCCATATGCGCGCGCGGGCGAGCCATCCGATCCGCCTGGAGCGCCCGGCGCCCGACCATGCCGAACATTCGAGCGAGGACATCTGGCGGGCGGTCTGCACAGCCGTACGCGCGGCCTGTGCTGAGGCAAGAATAGATTCCGCTGACGTCCTCGGCGTGAGCTTCGATGCCACCTGCTCGCTGGTCGTGCTCGATGGTGACGACCAACCGGCCAGCGTGTCCGTCACCGGCGACGATCAATGGAACGTCATCGTCTGGCTCGACCATCGCGCGGCCGCCGAGGCCGAAGAGGCCACGGCGACCCAGCATCGCGTGCTCGAGCATGTCGGCGGCGTCATGTCGCCGGAGATGGAAATCCCCAAGCTGATGTGGCTGAAGCGGCAGCAGCCGGCGCAGTGGCGCCGCTACGGGCGGATCCTCGATCTCGCCGACTATCTCGTCTGGCGGGCGAGCGGCATCGATGCCCGCTCGGAATGCACGCTCGCCTGCAAATGGACCTACCTCGCCCATGAGCGACCGGGATGGCAGGCCGACTTCTTCCGCAAGGTCGGGCTCGCCGACCTCAAGCGGCGCGCCCACCTGCCCGATCGCGCCAAGCCGATCGGCTACCGGATCGGCACGCTCGCCGCGTCGGCCGCGGCGGACCTCGGCCTGTCCACCGATTGCTTCGTCGGCGTCGGCATGATCGATGCCCATGCCGGCGCGCTTGGCGCGCTCGGCGCGGAGCTGGCCGGCGATCGGCTGGACAACCGCATCGCCATGGTCGCGGGCACCTCGACCTGCCAGATGGCGCTGTCGCGCGAGCCGCGCTTCGTGCCGGGCGTGTGGGGACCGTATTTCGGCGCGGTGGCGCCGGGCCTGTGGCTCAACGAAGGCGGCCAGTCCGCCACCGGCGCCCTGCTCGACCACCTGCTGGATTGGACGGCCGAAGGGCGGGCGCTCGGCCGCCGCGCGCATGACGTCGTTCTCGATCGCATCAAGGAGCTGCGCGCTCGGGAGGGTGCGGCGTTCGCCCACGACCTTCACGTCCTGCCGGATTTCCACGGCAACCGCTCGCCGCTGGCCGACCCGAAGGCGCGCGGCGTGATCAGCGGTCTCGCCCTCGACGGCTCGCTCGACGCGGTGGCGCGGCTCTACTATGCCGGCGCCGTCGCCATCGCCCTCGGCAACCGCCACATCCTGGAGCGCCTGGGCGACCACGGCTATCGCATCGACCATCTGCACCTGACCGGCGGCCACGCGCGCAATCCGCTGCTGGTCGAGCTCTATGCAGATGCGAGCGGCTGCACCGTCGTGCTCGGCGAGGAAGAGGACGGCGTGCTGCTGGGCACCGCCATGGTAGCGGCCGTGGCGGCCGGCCTCTATCCCTCGCTCGCCGAGGCGGCCTCCGCCATGGGCCGCGCCGGCCGCACCGTGGCGCCGACGGCCGCCGCGCGCAGTCACTTCGACGCCCGCTACCGCGCCTATCTCGCCATGCAGGACCACAATCGCACGCTCGAAGGAATCATGGCCTCGCGCCGCCCTGCTCGCGCTCGGCGCTCGCGAAGAGGAGCCGCGGCGAGTGCCGACGAATAGCGTTCCGCCAACGATGCAGGCCGTGCTGCTCACCGGGCATGGCGGCATGGACAAGCTCATCTATCGCACGGACGTGCCGGTACCGACGCCGGCGCCCGGCGAGGTGCTGATTGAAGTGTCGGCTTGCGGCATGAACAACACGGACGTGTGGGTGCGGCTGGGGGCTTACGGGACGGACGAGGATCCCGACGCCGTCTCGTCCTGGCGCCGGGGCGGCACGACGCTGACCTTTCCGCGCATCCAAGGCACCGACACGGCCGGGCGCATCGTTGCCGCCGGCGAGGGCGTGGCGCCGAACCGGATCGGCGAGCGCATCATGCTCGATTTCAGCATCTACAACCGCGACGACGACAGCCTGGCCGACATCGACTATATCGGCCATGGCCGCGACGGCGGCTACGCCGAGTACATGACGGCGCCGGCCGAGAATGCCCACGTCGTGCGCACGGACATGTCCAATGTCGAGCTGGCCACCTTCTGCTGTGCCTATTTGACCGGCGAACACATGCTCGATCGCGCCAAGGTGAGGGGCGGCGAGCGCGTGCTGATTACCGGTGCGTCCGGCGGCGTGGGCTCGGGACTCATCCAACTGTGCCGCGCCCGCCGCGCCATTCCCTACGCCGTGGTGGGACCGGGCAAGGATCGGGCCGTGCTCGAGATCGGCGCGGAGGCGGCGATCACAAGAGGCGCGGACGATCTCGTTGCGCAAGTGATGGCCGCGACCGGAGGCAAGCCGATCGACGTCGTGGCCGACGTGGTCGCGGGCCCGCTGTTCAACGACCTGCTGCGCGTTCTCCGGCCCGAGGGCCGCTACACCACGGCCGGCGCCATCGGCGGGCCGGTCGTGCAACTCGACCTGCGGACTGTCTATCTGAAGCACCTGCAGCTGCACGGCTCCTCGCAGGGCACGCGCGGCGCCTTCCGCCGGCTGGTCCGCTACATCGAGGAAGGCAAGATCCGCGCGCTCGTGGGCGGCGTCTACAAGCTGTCGGATTTCCACAAGGCGCAGACCGACTTCATGGCCAAGAAGTTCATCGGCAAGCTGGTGGTCGTGCCGGACGCGAAGTGGGAGGCTGGGAGCGGCGACGTGCGTCCTTCGACAGGCTCAGGATGAGGTGCTTTGTTTGTGCCACCAAGATTCCGCCTCATCCTGAGCTTGTCGAAGGACGCAGGATGACCTTGCAGCAGAGTGGGAACGTCAAAACGGCTTCGTGTCCACGAAGCGCCGCAATACGTTCTCGGTGATGCGGGAGACGTTGTTGTCGTACTCGTTGTGCGACAGGCTGCCCATCCAGGCGATCGATCCGGTGGCGAAGACGGCGCCGCCGCCGGGCATCTCGTAGAACACCATGTCCGCGCGCACGAGATCGGACTGGCTGCCGGTCAGGTTGGGCGTGTTCACCAGGATCTCTTCGCAGACGACCATGTAGAGATCGGTGTGGCCCTCCGATGAGGCCAGCACGAGCGCGTGGGGCGGCGTGCCCAGCGCGTGGTCGGCGCGATCGAGCTCGAGGCCGGCGGCGCCGTTGCCGACCAGGCCGAAATCGCCGATCCGCTCGTCTTCGCCGATGCCCTCGAAGATGAAGGCGGCGCGCGGATCGAAGCTGCCGGGCCGGCGGCGATAGTAGGAGCAGAGGTCGAAGCCCTGGGCCGTGAAGCCGACGCCGGCCAGCAGGTTCGGCGGCCGGCCCTGGCGCCGCCAGAGGCCGCCATATTCGCCGGTGAAGCTGTGGTAGTACTCGCCGGGCTCGGCGGCCCAGGTGCGGATGCCGCCCTCGGCCCGGCGCACCTCGATCACGCCGGGCAGCTCGCTGTGAAAGGCGATGCGCCAATAGAAGCCGTTGGCGCCCAGATACATCAGCCGTCCCCCGCGCTGGGTGAATTCCTGCAGGGAGTCCAGCATGCGCTTCGAGTGATATTCGGGGTGCGAGCCCGTGAGCACGACCCGATAGCGCTTCAGCAGATCGTAGCCTTCGGCATTCAGGTCTTCGTCGGTGATGACGTCGTAGTTGAAACCCTTCGTCTCAAGCCAATCGATCAGGTGCAGGTCGGCATTGAACTGCCACAGGCCTGAGCCGGCGGCGCCCAGCCATGACGCGTATTTCGGCCGCATGTTCAGGATCGGCCGCAGCCGCGAGGAGTAGCAGACGCCGCTGCCGTCGGAATGGGTGTCGTAGAGCGCGCCGCCGAGTTCGCGATGCTCGCCGATATGCAGGTCCTGCGGCTGCAGCACGACCAGCCGTCCCGTCACCAACTCGGCGCCGGTCACGTCGACGGCGTTGTGATCGTTGGCGTAGGCCATGTAGTCGGCGGTCGGCGCCAGGAAGGCGATGTCAGCCGTCGGCGCGCCGCGCTTGGCGCGCACATAGAACGGAATATAATCCTCATGCTCGTCGGAGCGGACATGGGCGGCATAGACTCCGCTGCGCAGGCCATCGGGAACGCGGAACGAGAAGTCGGTCAGCCAGCCGCAGTCATAGATATCGTCGTCATGAAAGTGAATCGCGCCGTACTGTTCCGGCGCCAGCTGCCAGTTCATCTGGTTCCGTTCCAGTTCCAGCCCTTCATGGCGCGGGCCGGCAGGTTGACGATCTGGCCGTCCAGGCGATTTGGCGTGAGATCGCGGATGCGCGTGGTGGTGGTATCCTGCGCGAAGTCCCAGACGGCGGCGATCTGCGGCGCGGCCATAGCGTCGGCCGCGTTGCGGACCCAGCGGCCGGCGGCGGCGGGATCGACGGCGCCCGCGAACAAGCGCACCGAGTCGATCTTGCCGTTGTAGTGGCCGTCCAGAATCGCCCGGCCGCCGGTGACGAGCTCGGCGACCCAGGCGGCCATGGCGAGCGGCGCATCGCTCTTGTCGATGGCGGTGGGCGGAACGATGGCGCGCTCCTCGCCGCCGGCGTCGATTCCCGGATAGGTCGCGAGCGCCTGCTGCCAGACGCGCGCCTCCTGCCGCTCGGCATCGAAGCTGGCGCCGACGCAATACCATTCGCGCGGCAGAAGCGGCCGGCCGACGGCGACCGTGACGGTCTTGCGACCATCGCCGAGAATGAAGGCAACGCCGCCGGTCTCGTCGATGATGAGGCCCCAGCCCTTCTCGCCCGCCGCCAGCCAGTGGGTCACCAGGCCCTGCCGGCCCTTGGCCGGCGTGGTCGGCCAGATCATGGCGGCGACGGTGAAGCTCTTGAGCCCGTCGAGCACGGAGGTGCGGGGCACCACGACGGCCGAGCCGGCATGCACGGGCTGCAGCCGCCCGCGATAGTTACCGCGCACCGGCGTTTCCAGCTCTTCCGCCTTGAAGCCCGGGCCGGCCGGGTTGGTATCGCCATGGATGAGCCTGACGATGTCTGCGCGATAGGTCGAAATGCCGTCGCAGCTCACCATGAAGCGGACGGACTCGCCGGGCATGGCGCTGAAGCGATCCGCATAGCCAAGGATCTTCATGTCCGGACGCCCCCCGCAGCGATTGCCCCCGGCCGGCATCAAATCGGAGGGATCGGGCAATTGCAAGCGCGGGCGGGGTGAGTGGCGCGGCGGTGAGACCCCGCCGCGCCACTCACCCCGCGGGAGACTGCTTGATGCAGATCAAAGCGATGGCCCGAGGAATCCGGGATAACTATCGATCAGCAATGGAAAGCGACTCGGATATGGCACAGCTGAAGCAGACAAACCCTGCCTCGCTTAGCGCTGAGGCGATCCGCGAGATCGTTGGGCGGCTCAGCGATGACCGCATCGCAGCGATTCAGGCGACGAAAGCAAGCGCGGCCGAGGTCGTCGAGGCGTTCACGTGGCTATCCAGCGAGGAATATGCCGGCGGCCGCCACCAGCCGCCGCTAGCGGGCGCGGTCGCCGAGGTCTACGGCATCCTGAAGCCTGACCGGCCGGAGGCCGAGGACGAGCACCCGCGACCTGCGTAGCTGCCGGCGAACGGCGCCCCAATCACGCACACCGCCACAATCGACGAGCCATCGACCATGACGAATGCCAAGGATTTTCCGCTTCAAATTTCCTTCCGCAACATCGAGCCTTCGCCGGCGATCGAGGCCAAGGTGCGGACGGTCGCGCGGAAGCTGGCGCGCTTCCACGGCCGCATCACCAGCTGCCGCGTGGTGGTCGCGGCGCCGGAGACGCATCATCACCGCGAGCGACTCTTCGTGGTGCGGATCAGCCTCGAAGTCCCCGGCGGCACGATCCGGATCAATCGGGGCAGTCAACTGGACCTGGCGCACACCGATGTCTATGTCGCCATTCGCGACGCCTTCAATGCCGCCGTCCGCCGGCTGGAGGATTTCGTGCGGCGCCACGAAAGCAAGGTGAAACATCACGAGCACGAACCGCAAGGCGTGGTCAGCATGATGAATTACGATGAAGGCTACGGCTTCATCGCCACCCAGACCGGCGATGAGGTGTATTTCCATAGGACGAGCGTGGTCAACGATGCCTTCAAACGCCTGAAGAACGGTGCGAAGGTCCGTTTCACGCTGGGCACGAGGCCGAGAGGGGGCAGCCAGCAGGCCAGCACCGTTCATATTGCCGGCAAGCACAACCCGGCCGAACCGGTTTAGCGGGGGGGCCGCGAACGGGCCGACCGAGCCATCAGGAGCTGCGCATGTTCAAGAACATTCTTGTTCCCGTGGACGGTTCGAAGCACGCCAAGCGAGCGGCCGTCATCGCGACGGACCTGGCGCAACGCTACAAGTCCCGGCTGCAGTTCATGACGGTCACCAAGAAGAAGCCGCCGCGCATCTCGGACGAACTGCGACACTATATGGAGATCGAAAACCTCACGGGCACGCCGGACGAACTGGTATCCGATGCCGTCGAAGAAATCCTGTCCGACGCCGAGAAGCATGCGCGCAAGAAGGGCGTCAAACAGGTCAAGCGGATTGCGCAGAGCGGCCCGGTGGTGCGCACGATCACCGGCTACGCCAAGCGGGAGAAGGTCGATTTGATCGTCATGGGATGCCGCGGCCTGGGTGAAGCCGAAGGGATGCTGCTCGGCAGCGTGTCGCACAAGGTGGTGAGCCTCGCGGACTGCCCGGTCATGACGGTCCGCTAGCCGATATGGAACTCGTCGTCGGCAGGTTTCCCGCTGGCGCGGCCGATGCCGGGGTCGAGATCGTCGAGCGCAAGGGCCTCGGACACCCCGACAGCATCTGCGACGCGCTGGCCGAAGAAGTGAGCCTCGCCCTCTGCCGGTTCTATCGCGAGCGCTTCGGCGTCGTGCTCCATCACAACGTCGACAAGATCCTGCTGCGCGGCGGTCAGGCGCGCCCGGCCTTCGGCGGCGGCAAGGTCACGCGTCCCATCGATATCTACCTGGCCGGACGGGCCGTCCGCCGCCATGACGGCGTTACGGTGCCGGTGGCGGAAATCGCCGTGGAGACCTGCCGGACCTGGCTGCGGCGAAACATCCACGCGCTCGACGTCGAGCGTCATGTGCGGGTTCATTGCCTGATCCGGCCGGGTTCGGTCGACCTGAAGGAGCTGTTCGTCCGGCAACGCGGCGGCGCCGCGCCGCTGGCCAACGATACCTCCTGCGGGGTGGGCTATGCGCCGCTCAGCGAGGTCGAACGGACGGTGCTGGCGATCGATGAGTCCCTGCCCGCCCCTGCGTTACGGCAGGACAATCCGGCGTTCGGCGAAGATACCAAGATCATGGCCGTGCGCCACGGCCGGCGGCTGAACCTGACCGTGGCGTGCGCGCAGGTGGACCGCTATGTCGCGGACATGAGCCGCTATCTCCAAAACAAGTCGTGGCTTGCCGACAGGATTCGCACGGCGGCCGAACGGGTGACCGGGCTCGAAACGACCGTCCAGATCAACGCCGCCGATGGCGAGATGCCCGACAGCGTCTATCTGACGGTGACCGGCACGTCGGCGGAAGCGGGGGACGATGGCGAGGCCGGCCGCGGCAACCGCGTCAACGGGCTGATCACGCCCAACCGCCCGATGACGATGGAGTCGGTCGCCGGCAAGAATCCCGTGAACCATGTCGGCAAGCTCTACAACATCATCGCCGGCCTGATCGCCGACGACATCGTGCGCGAGGTTCCGTCGGTTTCGGCGTGCGAGTGCTATCTGGTGAGCCGTATCGGCCATCCGATCGACGATCCGGATATCGCCGAATTGCGCGTCCATCTGCGCGAGGAAGCGGCGCCGATCCCGCGGCCGGCCATCGAGCAGATCCTGCGCCATCATCTCGCCGGACTCGGCGGGCTGGCCGAGGAGCTGAGCAGCGGGACCATTGCCGTCGGCAATTGGCCCTTGCGGCGGACGGCGGTACCCTCTCACGCACGGGCGTTCCCGTGAGCCGGCGCCAGACCATGATCGAAGAGATTGCCGCCGAGGCCGCGGCGACGGCCGACTACACGGGCCGGCCGGCGCTCGACAAGCGCGTGATGGCGGCCATGGCGAGCGTGCCGCGCCATGAGTTCGTGCCGTCGGCCGAGGAGGCCTACGCCTATATCAACAACGCCCTCGCGATCGGCCACGGCCAGACGATCTCGCAGCCCTACATCGTTGCGCTCATGACGGATCTGCTGGATCCGCAGCCCGACCACAGCGTGCTCGAGATCGGCACCGGCTCCGGCTATCAGGCCGCGATCCTCTCCGAGTTGGTGCGGCAGGTCTACAGCATCGAGGTCATTCCGGAGCTCGCAGCGGAGGCGAGCGAGAGATTGCGGCGCCTCGGCTATCGCAATATCCAGGTCAAGGCCGGAGACGGCAATACCGGCTGGGCCGAGCATGCGCCCTATGACGGCATCATCGTGACGGCGGCGGCG
>JBGPEQ010000138.1:0-8461 GCA_041482855.1 Dongiaceae bacterium
CGCCCTTACGGCATCATAGCCCTTGGGAAAGGGCAGGCACTGCGGCACCGGCGCGCTGCAATATTCGGCATAACCCCCGCCCGCCACCAGCGCGCAAACCGCATCGCCGATCTTCCAGCCCTTAACGCCATCGCCCAGCGCGACGATCTTGCCGGCGATCTCCAGGCCCGGAATATCCGTGGCTCCCGGCGGCGGCGCATAGCCGCCCTGGCGCTGCAGTATGTCCGGCCGATTGACCCCGGCCGCTGCAACCTTCACCAGCACCTCGCCGGCCGCCGGACGCGGCGCTGGCCGCTGGCCCGGCGTCAGAACCTCCGGTCCGCCGAACTGTTTGATCTCGATGGCAGTCATGGAACCGGGCAGGGCGGACATGCGAGGTGGCTCCCCAGGGCTGGCGACGGGCCGTGCCCCTCTAGTATGATCGGCGGCGGCGCACAAGTTGAATTGAGGGCCCGACCGATGGATCCCGAGGAACTCGAGCCGCGCAAGAAGGTGCCGACGCCCCCCGATCTCGACCGCATGTCGATCGAGGAGCTCAAGGACTATATCGCCGCCATGGAGGCCGAAATATCACACGTGAAAGCCAAGATCGAGGCCAAAAAAGCCCACCTGGCCGGCGCGGCTTCGCTGTTCAAGAGCGGTTAGAGCGTTGATTCAGCGAGAGAACCGAAAAAAATTCTATTTCTTAAGGCCGTTAACCATAAATTAACACTTCGCTCCTAGATTCAGTACCAGACGATCCCTGCCATGGGGATCCTCTCGAGGGTCGCTTTCGATCCTTGTTGACGCCTCCCTGTCTAACTTGCCGCCGGTCCTTGGATCGGCGGTTTTCTTTTGCGCGCCAGCGCAACGCCTCCCGCGAAGGCAAGAAACAATCTCGCAGAGGCCGATAAATTCTGCGCTTGACGCAATCCTGTAATGCAAACTAGCGTCATCGCGGCAAGTTACACAGGGTTGAGGCTGACACAACAAAAGAGGGCCGCGGCCGGACCAATCCGGTTGAGCGGCCCTCCGCTTTTCGGCGGGGGCGTTCGATGGCCGACCCGAAGTTCCTCAAGTTCGACACGCTCAGTCTCCATGCCGGCCAGCAGCCCGATCCGGCGACCGGGGCGCGGGCGCTGCCGATCTATCAGACGACCTCCTATGTGTTCCGCGACACCGACCATGCGGCGGCGCTGTTCAACCTGGAGCGGCCCGGCCATATCTATTCGCGCATTTCGAATCCGACCGTGGCCGCGCTCGAGGAGCGCATCGCGGCGCTCGAAGGCGGCGTCGGCGCGGTCTGCACGGCGAGCGGCCAGGGCGCGCTCCATCTCGCCATCGCCACGCTGATGGATGCCGGCAGCCACATCGTCGCCTCGGCCTCGATCTATGGCGGCAGCGTCAATCTGCTGAAGCTGACGCTGCCCCGCTTCGGTATCGCCACGACCTTCGTCAATCCGCGCGATCCCGATGGTTTCCGCCGTGCGATCCGGCCGGAGACGCGCCTGCTGTTCGCGGAGACAATCGGCAACCCGAACCTCGAAGTGCTGGATCTCCAGGCGGTGGCCGAAGTCGCGCACGCGGCAGGCCTGCCCTTGATGATCGATTCCACCTTTTCGACGCCTTATCTCAACCGGCCGTTCGAGCATGGCGCCGACATCGTCATGCATTCCGCGACCAAGTGGCTCGGCGGCCACGGCATCGCCATCGGCGGCGTGATCGTCGATGGCGGTCGCTTCGACTGGGAGCGCTCGGGCAAGTTCCCGACCCTGACCGAGCCCTATGCCGGCTATCACGGCATCGATTTCGCCGAGGAATTCGGGCCGCAGGCCTTCGTCATGCGCGCGCGCGCCGAGGGCCTGCGCGACTTCGGCGCCTGCATGAGCCCGGCGAACGCGTTCTACATTCTGCAGGGCGTCGAGACGCTGCCGCTGCGCATGGCCCGGCACGTCGCCAATGCGCAGAAGGCGGCGGAGTTCCTCAAGTCCAATCCGGCCGTGGCCTGGGTCAACTATCCAGGCCTGCCCGAGCATCCGGATCACGAGCTGGCGCAGCGCCTGTTCCCGCACGGCTTCGGCGGTATCGTCAGCTTCGGCATCAAGGGCGGGCGTGCTGCCGGGCGAAGGTTCATCGAAGCGCTGCAGTTGGCTTCCCACCTCGCCAATGTCGGCGACGCCAAGACGCTGGTGATCCACCCCGCCAGCACCACGCACCAGCAGATGGATGCTGAGGCGCTGAAGGCTGCCGGTCTCGGCGAGGACCTGATCCGGCTCTCCATCGGCATCGAAGACGCCACGGATATCCTGGACGATCTCGGGCAGGCGCTGCGCGCCTCGCAAAAGGGTTGACCGTGGACGTCACGGTCGACGGCCAGCGGGTGTTTGCCGCCACCGGTGGCCGGCAGTTCGATGCCGCGCAGCCGACCGTCCTGTTCATCCACGGCGCCGGCATGGACCACACGGTTTGGGCCTTGCAGACGCGCTATTTCGCGCATCATGGGCGGTCGGTGCTGGCGGTCGATCTGCCGGGTCACGGGCGGTCGGACGGAGCGCTGCTGCACTCAATCGCCGACATGGCGTCGTGGATCGTTCGCGTGCTGGATGCGACGGCGGTGCAGAGCGCCACGCTGGTCGGGCATAGCATGGGAGCGCTGATCGCACTGGAGGCCGCGGCTGCGGCGCCCGCGCGCGTCCGCAGCCTGGCGCTGCTCGGCATCGCCGAGCGCATGCCGGTCCACTCCGACTTGCAAGCCGCCGCCGCCGACAATCGGCGATTGGGGCCCGAGCTCGTGACCTCCTGGGGCCATGGGCGGAGCGGCCATCTCGGCGGCAATCCGGTCCCGGGCCTGTGGATGATGGGCGGCAGCCTGCAATTGCTCGAACGCGCGCCCGCCGGCGCGCTGGCGGCCGATCTCACCGCCTGCAACGCCTATGACGGCGCGCTCGCCGCCGCCGCGCGAGTAATCTGCCCGACACTATTGCTGCTGGGCGCCCTCGACCGCATGACCCCGCCTGCCAAGGCGAAGCCGCTCGCCGACGCGATCAAGCTCTCTCGCACCGTCGTCCTGCCTGCCGCAGGCCACATGCTGACGAGCGAGCGCCCGGATGCGGTGATCGATGCGCTGCGCGAGGCGCTTTGATTTCGGGGGCCCGATCGATAGTCCATTCAATGCTATCATTGCGGCAAGCCGAGCGCGTCTCGCTGCTCGACGGTTAGCTGTCTTGCGGGCGGAGATACTGCCACAAGTCGTCTGCCGCATCGGTCTGAGTGTCGACGGTCTGGGGAGATGGGGTCGTGTCGTCGAAGGGCGTTCTCAAATACGTCAGTCCCTACGAAACGTTGATTCCCAAGCTCGACGTCACTGGCCATGTTCTCATTTTCACTCACATTCCGAAGAGTGCCGGAACCTCGCTCGACTATGTATTGACCGGCATGGCAGCCGCGTGCGGCCTGAAATTCAAGCGCGCCATGGGCACGCTCTTTGGCATATTCCTAGGTGCCGGAAAGGGTGACGCGCAGGCTGACTTCGCGCGCCTTCCGAGCGACGTTCTCGAGCGCCTCGATATCGTCTCGGGCCACCTCCCGTTCGGCGTGCATGCCCGGCTGACGCGTCCAGCCTTCTACATGACAATCCTCAGGGAGCCGATGGCGCGCCTGGTATCGCACTTTCGTTTCGGCGTTCTCCGCGGCGGTTGGCCGGAGGCGCGACCATTCGACGACCTCTTCCGGGAAGGCCATATGATCGACAACCTGCAAACCAGGCAGCTCGCTGGCCTGACTGACCCGAAACTTGCCTGCACGGCGGCGGTGCTTGATCGGGCTGTCGCCAATCTACGCGACCACTATGGCGTGGTCGCGACGACACTTCAATTTGACTCCGCCTTGAAGGCGTTGATTGCGCTCTTCCGCTGGCCGGATGTCGCCTATTCGGATCAGCAGGTCGGATCGTCGGAGCCGCCCGATCAGGAGTTGCTTGCGCGCGCCGCCGCGGCGGTCGAGCGCTACTTCGCATTCGACCGCGAACTTTACGCTCGGGTGTTGGCGCGACCGGCACCATGGCGGTCGGATCTATTCGAGGGAGCAGCCGATGGCTGTCGCCGTCAGGATCGAGTCCTCGTGACCTCGCCGCTATTCCATCTCAACGAGCGCCACGTCGCCCTGCTGCCGGTGCAGGCGTTCGATCAAACGCTCCGTCCATCGCTGCGCGAATGCGGCATCGAGCTAAAGTTTGTCTGATGCTGGCTATCGATACCACGTGTAGTACGGATCGAGCTCTCTTGCGATATGGTCTTCGACATAGCCGATGTCGTCGGCGCTCAGATAGTCGCGATAGCCACCGACGACCCCCCGCCGCACCTTGAACGCCTCGGGATCGCCAGCGACCGTGGGCCGCAATCGGCTGTTGCGAAGGGCGCCAGTTTCCTCCAGGCGCCGCATGTTTTCGAATTTCGCGAACTGGATCGCATTGTCCCGTGCACTGGCGCCGAAATCGGGCAAGTCGAGGAATTCGATCAAGCTGCGGAATTCATTGGCCGGCTCGTGGTGCAGCGCCTCGTAGCGCAGCAGAAGGAATGACTTCGGCACCCCTCGGTTGCGGACCCAGATGTTGTAGAAGGCAACGATGCTCTTGACGGCGCCGATATCCTGCCGGATGAAGTCCGAAATGGTACCATCGAACTGAGCATCGTTCGCGCGTTCCTTTGCGCCGCGCCGCGTGTACTGGAAGTAGTAGGACACGAGCACATCGCGTGGATCGCGCACGAGCAGCACGACCCGCTTGCCCCGATAGATCGACTTGTCGGGGACGAGTCGGCCGGAGGGCTTCAGCTGCGGATAGTCATCATGCGTGAATTCAATCGTCGGTACGCCAGGCTCTCTTCTCGTGAGATCGAAAACTTCGAGCGGATCCCCCGCCCGGCTGCGGAGTAGGTAATGGCCGAGCATCATGCGTACCCAGGTGCGCCCGCATTTCGGATATGACACGATATACGCGTCGATCTGCTGAGACCGGCGGAACTCACGCAGACGGGTTTCACGCACGCTCAACCAGTCGGCTTGGCCGCGCTGCTCCAAGAGGCCGACCAAGTGGTCGAACTGCAGGATTTCCGGACAAGCATTGCAGGCCCGTTCGATGAGAAGATCGGCCATGCGGTGGTCGCCGGTCCGATAGTGCGTAAGGGCATGCAGATAGAGAGCGTCGAGCTGATCTGGCAACTCCCCAAGAATGCGCGCGCATTGGTCGGAAGCATCGCTATAGCGTCGCGCGCCGTAGAGTTGATAGGCGGCAGCGACTGCGCGCCCGACTTCCCCGGCCCACAGCGGCACTGATTTGGTTTCGCAGTTGGCAATGCCCGACATTGGCTGCCGTATCTCCTTCACGCCAAGGATGGCCGTCGGCGCCCTGCTCAGCCCCCGTGTCCGGGCTGTGGGGCATTCGCTCCAGCCAGCTTCAGCCGCTCAAGAACGGGCTTCGCGTGGACGGACCTCGCCATTAGTGTATGCCACGACTTGGCCGCCATTGCCGTCTTCAGCTCGTTCATCCATTCCGGCCCGTAGCCGAGATCTTTGGTCTCGGGAAAACAGGGGATGCCCGCAGTGTAGTGGACAAGCTTCGCAGGTTTGGGTTCGTCATACATCACTAGGTGATTCCATTCGGACGGCAAGTTGCCGACACCTGCGGTCCAGGATATGGAATGCAGGTTTTCAGCGGTCTCGACGTACTCTGGTGTGAGCACACGGTTGTCCGGATGGCCACAATTGAACAGCATGACAGACGCCCACTCGAACTTGAGCCGGTTCTTCGAGACCATGATCGCATTGTCGTCGATCATATCGAATAGCTCCGCGATGTCGCCGAGCACGAGCATGTCGATGTCGAGAAATAGCGCCACGCCTTGAAAATCGCACAGCCACGGCACCAGGAAGCGGGAGAATGTGAATGGCGTCAGGCCGGAACGCTTGATTGGCAACTGGCTGATGATCAGCGGCGTTATCGCGACGGGTCGAGACGAGCGTGTGGCGATCGAGAACTGGAGAACATTGTAGGCGACTGGTTGTCGATCGTCGTAACCGATGAATACCCGTAGCATCGAAAGGCACCCCTTCTGATCCTGAGGCCTCTTTTATAGCTCAGTGCCGCAGAGATCGGGAGGCCGGCGCAAGCCTGTGCCTGCCGGATGCTCGGGCGCGGCATGCTATCGATGCTCGACGAGTTCCGCCCAAACCGCAAGGGCCGGACGGTCGCCCGTCCGGCCCTGTTCTGTCGGCGATGGTGGCCTTAAGTTAGGCCGCCTTGCCTTCGATCACGGTCGGCTTGGCCGCCGCCTTGGTCTCGATCTTGACGCTGCGGGGCTTCATCGCCTCGGGAACCTCGCGCGCGAGGTCGACATGCAGCAGGCCGTTCACCAGGCTGGCGCCGGCGACCTTGATGTGGTCGGCCAGCTCGAAGCGCCGCTCGAAGGCGCGGCCGGCGATGCCGCGATGGAGAAATTTTCGGTCGTCGTCGTCGGCCTTGGCGAGCTTGCCGGTGATGACGAGCGAGTTCTCCTGGGCGGTGATGCCGATGTCGCTCTCGCCGAAGCCGGCCACCGCCATGGTGATGCGGTAGGCATCCTCGCTGAGCACTTCGATGTTGTAGGGCGGATAGGAAAGCGCGCTCTCGTCGACGCGCGTGGCGGCGTCGAGCAGGCGCGACATCCGGTCGAAACCGATGGTGGAACGGAACAGGGGGGAAAGATCAAGGGTGGTACGCATGCCATATCCTCCTGGGAGCAACATGGGGGGCGGAAATGCCTCCGCCGGGCGATTGCGGCCGGACCCGCTCAGCGGCATCCGTCCACGCCCTCAGATGGGCATGGCAATCCCGGAATCAAGAGGGCGGCCACCGCCGGCGGCCGCCCTCGAAAACGCTCGGTAACCCCTTGGAGACTACTTCGCCTTCAGGCCGATGCTCTGGAACCGCTTCTGGAACTTGGCGAGCTGGCCGCCGGAGTCGACCAGGCGGTGGACGCCGGTCCAGGCCGGGTGCGACTTGGGGTCGATGTCCAGGCGGATGGTGTCGCCGGCCTTGCCCATGGTCGAGCGGGTCTTGAAGCTGGTGCCGTCGGTCATCACCACGTTGATCTCGTGGTAGTCCGGGTGGATGCCTTTCTTCATGGTCGCGCTCCGAAAATGCGAGGCGCGGGTTATAGCGAAGGCGGCCGGCCGGGGCAAGGGCGGCGGACGGCGGCGCGCAAGGCGGCGATGAAAACGAAAAAATCGCGGGCACCTCGAAAAGCGTCGATCGACCCCATGTCCAGCGGGATCCAGCGGGAAGATCCACCACAGAGGGCACAGAGCCCACAGAGCCCACAGAGAAGGATCACTGCGCGCTTCGCGCGCCGGAGGCTCGTTGATCTTTGCGGCACGCGAAACACGCACGGACGACAAAACAAAGTAACGTATAATACGTATGGTACTGTAGACCTCGCAGAACTAGGCCATCGGAAGGAATGATTCTCTCCATCTATTTGCCGTTCGTGCCTGTCGTTTTGCGGTTGACACGGTTATACACTCTACAGTAAGTTCATGATATGTTCAACAAGAATCTGCGTGACAACGCGGAGGAGAGCTGGAGAGGACCATGAACGAGGACACGAGCATCGCCGCCGCCGGCGAGCCGGCGCCGGGCGGGGGGCAGGAGGAGGCGGCGCTGGCGGTCACGGCCGAGGTCGAGGCCGAGGCGCTGGCGCTGTCGGGCAGCCGGAGCGTGCTCTTTGCCGACCGGCTGGCCGAGCAGGTGGCCCTGTGCCAGCCGCTGCCGGCGGACGAGGCCGGCCGCGGCCGCTACATGGGGGCGACCGTCGACGCGCTCAAGGCGCTGACTCCGCAGAGCGGGATGGAGGGTATGCTGGCCGGCCAGATGGTGGCGGCGCACAACATCGCGCTCACGCTGACCGCGCAGGCCTTTCACGGGGCGGCGACGAAGGACGCCGAGCTGTTCCTGCGCCAGGGCCTGCGGGCCATGGGTGTGTACGTGCGCCAGATGGAGGCAATGACGCGCCAGCGCGGCCGCCGGCGGCAGAGCGTGCGCATCGAGCATGAGCAGGTGGATGCGGACGGCCGCGTCAGCGTCCGGGCGGAAGAGGAGCGGGTGCGATGAATGAGGGCGCGGCGGCCGCCGCGGATGCGGCGCCTTCGAGCTCGGCGGCTGGGACGGCGACCTGCGGCGCGCGTCTGCGCGGCGGCGGACTCTGTCCCCGACCGCCCGCAGCCGGCAAGCGCCGCTGCCGCCGCCACGGCGGCGTCTCCAACTGGGGGGCGCCCGCGGGCAACCGCAACGCGCTCAGGCACGGCGCCTTCACCGCCGATGCCATCGCCCGGCGCCGCACCATCAGCGCCTTCCTGCGCGACTGCTGGCGGACGATCCGGGAGTTCGAGCGGGGGGAGGAGGGAGGTAAGGCGAGAGCCGGAGACTAAGGCAGGGTTCCTTTGAAGGCAC
>JBGPEQ010000139.1:0-8445 GCA_041482855.1 Dongiaceae bacterium
GGTTTGTCGGCGGCGGCGGCGCCCGAGCCCGGCGCCGCTCCGCCTGAACTCGCCTGGGCGCCCTCGGACAATTCGATCTGCAGCAACTCGTCGGTGAGGTCTGCCAAGTGCTGCAGGCCCGCAAGTTGCGAGATGCCATGCGCCAGATTGAGATTCTTGCGAAAGGCTTCGAGCCGCGCGGCCAGGGCGCCTGAGAGCTTTCCGGGTTGAGCGGATTTCTCTATCTCCGACTCGATCGCTCGCAACTCGGAAGCTAGTGCCGCACCGTCAACCTCTCGCGCGCTACGCTCTGTTTCCAACGCCCTTATCTGCTCAGCGACTTGCGCGAGCAAACTTTTGGGCTCGGCTTTGATCTTGCTGTCTTTTTCGCCGCTAAAGGGCAAGATGGCGGCGTCCAGGGCAAACAGTAGATTATCGCAGCCGCTCACGTAGCTCCCGTACGCCACGCCGCGTCTAGAGGTCAGGGGGATCGGCTCCTTGTCGGCCACGGCCTGCTCACACGAATAGTCCTGCCGCGGATCCGGAGGGCCGCCGTCCGTTCTGAGTTCCTTCAGGAAAGCCCGGCGGTTGGACTCCACGACCGACGCAAGCTGACGAAGACCTTTGAATTCGAGCTCCGGCCTGGCCTCAATGCGAAGCGCGCGATAATCCTTTACGGACCGGGCCGTGGGATTGGGATTCTCTCCTAGTAGGCATTCGCTGACGACGTCTCCAGTTTTGAGCAATGCATCGAGCCGACAATCAATGACATACTTCACATCGTGCTCGAAATCGGCCATGTCGCGCGCAAAGCCGCTGTTCTTCGGAACATAAGCGCGCTGGGGACCAGTGCCGTCGCCGAAGGCACCAGCTTCCAGAACATCCGGCTGCAGAAGGCCGAGAAACTGCTGATTGCGCTTCATGATGAAGAAACCGAGGACCGCGGACTCGTGGCGCTTCGCCAGAGCTTGCGCGCCATCGATCTGCTGAAGGACCTGCGCGGAAAGGTCCGCCTCCGACACCAGCGTCCGGCTCTTTTCGGCGTTCTCCTGCAGGGTCGGATCGTAGATATAGAGACCGCATGCGCTGAGCAGAAGTGCGAAAGACATCGCGAACAGGCCGTTCCATATCGAGCGCATGACACCTACCCCGAAACCGCGCCGGATCGCTGCGAGATGCTGGGCTGACCAATGCCCACTCGCCCCCATGTCCAAACTAGAGAATCAATAGGGGTCAGACACGAGTTGCACGCCAGTTTGCCAATCTCTGTCATGAGTCCAGCCGCGCCAATTCAAAATGCATGCCGTCCTTGGATTGGTTGAAATGTCCGCCCCAGAAGAACCCAAGGGCATTTGCGTCGGCAACGAGCTCTCGTAGCGCACCGCGATTTGGCTCCAGCGCGGGCCGGGCGCCGAACGGATTGCTGTCGGCATTGATGTCGAATGCCGTGCCAAAAGAGTGGTTGCTCAGGTCGCTGACGGCATCGCTCTTTTGAGCGGGCTGAGGCCCGTCGCCAGGCGACTTCCCCTTCTTGTATCGGGCAGCGTAGATGCCAGCGAAGGAAATGACGAGATGCATGAGATTGTGCGCGTCCCATTTTCGGAACAGCTCTTGGATCTTGCCTGCCGCCAAGCGGTGACAGCGAATCGTGCCGTCGGGACGCGCTCCCGGAATGCCTGCCAACTGCGGCACTACGGTCCGAACGACATTGCTCGCCTCCCAGTCGGCGAGTTGATCGTCGCAACTGCCCTGGATCACGATTGCTTCCGGTCGATCTCGAAACTGTATCTCCCGCTGAATGAACTTGAAGCATCCGAATGTCTTGTTTCGCCACTCGTTCGAAGGCGAACTCAGGTCCGTTGGCCGCGCGGGGTAGGTTTCGGCGGTCTTGTCTGCATAGAAGTCATCGGCAACGACGACATATCCGACGGCTCGCGCCGCTTCCAAGGTCAGTTGATCCAACTTTCCCGTTGGCGTAATGCCGTGCTGACGCTGAAACAATGTCGTGGCCGTTACGGTCTGATCGCGAAAGGAGCCATCGACAGCGCCGACCTCAGCGAAGCCCTGCTTCCTGAGAAAGTACTGCCACCGTTGCACCTCCAGCGAGAAGTTCCTTCCACCCTTCTCCAATAGGAATGCCACGGGAGCCTCCTCTGCGTTTGCAGACGCCAATGGTAACAGCGGTATCCGGCCGGCCGCACTGAGGCTTGGTCAATCGATACGTTAGACGGTCCCGTTCGACTGCACACCTCCCATATGGGAGGAGCATGGCAATATTTTTCCTGCGAGGTGGATGTGTGAGATTGCTCAAGTTACCAGCACCGCACAGCGCATTATCTCGGATTTGCAGCACGCGACCTACGTACCCCAGAACTGATTGAGGTCGGCGAGCGATCCGTTGAACTTGTCCCGATCGCAGCGCCCAATGCCGGCAAGTTCGTGAGGTTCTGGTCCCACTGCTCCGTCGGTATATTGCCAGAGCGTCCATTTCGCCCAACAAGGCGGCACGACCGGCGTCGGTCCATACTGCGCGAGCCAGAACCAGCATTTCGACAAGACGGGGTCGCTGCTCGTTCCAAGCGCTTTCTTGATCGTATGGCCACTGTAGAACCCTGGATACCGGCCTAGCTTGTCATGCACATGTGTCACGAACGCGCGCGCCTCCTCCAGCGGCATGCTCGTGCCGGCAGGGTTGTCCTCGAAATCGAGAACTACGACGGTCTTGTTGTCCGGCTTGACGGTCTTCAAGAAATGTTCCGCTTGGGAAACCCCGCTTGCGCCAGTGCCGAAATGATAGGCGCCGAACAACAGCCCCGCCTTGATTGCAGCCGTCCGATTCGTCTCGAAGGTCGGGTCAACAAAGGACTCACCTTGACTCGCCTTCTGAATTATTCCCGCAAGCCCGTTTGTCTTCGCCTTTTGGAGATCAAGGGACCCGTTATGATGTGAGATATCAACGACAATATTGATCGGCTCGGCCATGGATTTCTCTCCTCCAAGACGACGGACAGCCCGTCACATCGAAAAGCACGTCGGTCTTGCGACGCGAGATCACTCCGTCACACATTTATGGTTCGCCGGGCGAATACTCCACTGAGTCCTCGCCGCCCCTACGCCCCCGCCCCCATCGCCCCCACCGCGGAGATCACGTGACGCACCAGCTCGCTCTGCCGGTGGGCACCCGTCTTCGCCAATGCCTGCTTCAGGTACCACCTTGCCGTGCCGATGGTGATGCGGGCGGTGCCGGCGTAGTCGGTGAGGCTGGTGCCGGTGGCGAGCGCGGCGGCGAGCTTGGCTTCCGCGCCCGTTAGACCGAACGTGCGGGCAAGGTGGTTGGCCGGCAGCTGCACGGCGCGCTCGGGATCGCTGATGAGCAGGAGCGCCGTCGGCCGCGCCAGGTCGAAGTCGAGGGCGGCGTCGGCGAGGCGGCCGGGGACGGCCAGCGGCGTCACCATCACCGTCAGCGGCCGCAGCGGCCACGGGCGCGGCAGCTGCAGCAGGCCGCCCGCCTCCGTTGCCCGGGGCAAGTCGTCGCCATTGGCCGCGGGCGCGGCGCTCGGGTGCGGCGCGCCGCCGCCGCTGTCCGCGGCTGCTGCGGCGCCCAGGATGAGCCGGCGCAGCTCGGCCGACACCCCGTTGTTGACCGTCGCCTCGATGCGGCCGTCGCGCAGGCGCAGGCCGTCGGCATGGCGCACCAGCTCCTCGGCCGGGCGGTTCAGCCAGACCGCGCGGCCGAAGCGGTCGGCGAGGATGGCGGCGAGCGGCATGCGGTCGAGCGCCGCCGTCATCCCGTCCTTCAGGCCGCCCGCCTGCACGAGGCGGCGGTGGATGCGGACCGCGCGCTCCAGATGCGGAAACAAGGCCCGCATGCGCTGCAGCTCGGCGGGCGCGAAGGCGCCGCGTTCGCGCGAGCGCTGCACGCCGCACAGGAAGGCGAGCGAGCCGCTGCGCATCACGAACCCGCCCATGGCGTGGAAGATGCCGTAGCGGCGCAGGAAATCGCCGTAGAACTCCGTGCGCTCGAAGGCGCGATCGTCCATCACGGCCTGGCTGACGATCGGCCGCCCGCTCGGGCACTTGCCTAGGTATTCGTTCCAGGGGTCGATCTGCGCATAGTGGGCGACGTAGTCGTCGATGGCGCGCGGATCGAGGCCGCTGACGGCGATGAACCCCACTTCGGCGATGCTGATGTCGACCACGAACGCGGCCGCCGACTGAGCGCCGAACTCCTCGGCCAGGCGGCCGAGCGCGTCGGGCCATTTGGTCGGCTCCAGCGCCGCTTCGTAGATGCCGCTGACGACGTCAGCGGCGGCGTATTGCCTGCTCACCTAACGCCTCCTCCAACTCGCGTGCTGAAAACACACGCTACGGCCGCCGCCAACCCGTGTCGTGTGATCTGGATCACAGATTTACTGATTTGCCGCGCGGCCCGGCTTGACAAACGCGTTCATTGCATCCTCCGGCCGGCGACGATCGAGGATTCGATTCCTTCCGCAATACTGCGGGCATACAGTATGACGGTCGGCGCCGCCGTGGCGTCGGGGCGCGCCGAGCGGGGCCTCCGTCGGGTTTTTCGTTACGCCGCTATCCCCGCACCGTCACCACCCAGAGCGTGCGCGCGCTGTTGATGGCCACGCCGCCGCGCCATTGCGCCGCCAGCGGGCGCAATTCGTCGGCGGTGCCGAAGCACAGCGCCTGCCGCCCCTCCGGCGTATCGACCGGCGGCAGGCCGGTGCCGCGCGGCCAGGGCGTGTCGCGGGCCGGGATGTGGCCGGCGAGCTCCTGCGGCACGCGCGTCATGTCGACTCCGGCCAGGTCCCCCGCCGTGACGACGGGACGCTGCTCGTCAGGCTCCGCGACGGCGGTTTCCGCCGCCAGGGCCAACCGCGGCCGTTGCCGCGTCGGATGATTTCCCATGGGTTCCCTCCCGTAACCAATTCGTCGAATGGTTACGCTCGGGCCGGCGCGAAAGTGTGATGGGGATCACAGCATTGCGGATTTGCCGCTTTCGAGCGTCCGGAATCACGCTCCCGAGGCGAACAAATCGCGATATTGGCGGTACCAGTCGCTCTGGAAGCGCTCTTCCGGGTCGTATTGCCGCTTCAGCCGCAGGAATTCGGGGAAATTTGGGTAGGCGGCCGCCACTTCGGCCCGGTTCGCCCAGCGGTGGTAGGTGAGATAGTAGCTGCCGCCATGCTGCTGGCCGCGGTCGATCAGGCGGCGAAAATCCTCGGCCGCCTTGGCCAGGCTGGGCTCGTCGTGGGCCACGTGCAGGTTGAAGATCACGCAGGCCCAGGGCTGGGTGGCCCAGACCAGGAAGCTTTCGTCGTCGCGCTCGACCAGGCGCACGGTGCCGTAGATCAGGTTGACGGCGTTGGCGCGGAAGTCTGCGCGCACCTCGGCGAGGAAAGCGGCGAGCGCCGCGCGCGGCACATAGATCTCGGCGATCATCTCGCTCGCCGGCTTGCCGCCGCTCAGCTCCGGATCGAGCTCGCGGTGATAGTCGTCGATGTAGACCGACTGCTGCATGCGATCGGACCAGTAGATCTGGCCCGATGTCGCGAGGTAATGGCCGGAATAGACCTCCCACGCCTTCTTCTTGTCGGTGTGGGCGAGGTAGATGAGGTTGCGCCAGTCGTCGACCGTGAGCTCCTTGGGCGACTCGCTCATCGGCGTTGCCGGATCGACCGGCCGGTAGCAGGAGAACACGCCGCGGCTCAGGAAGTCGGCGGAGGCCGAATCGACCGAGAATTGCCAGTCGCCATAGAGGAAGCCGGCCGCGATGCGGTCGTCGAAGGCCGGCATCAGTTTGTCGACCTCGAGGATCTCGACCACGCGTTCGACCTTCTGCCGCCGCACGAGCCGCAGGGTGACGGTCGCGATGATGCCCAACAGGCCGTAGCCCCCGATCGCGAGCTTGAACAACTCGGCATTGTCCGTGCGGCTGCACTTGCGCAGCTCGCCGGCGGCATCGACGAGCGTGAAGGACTCGACGTCGGCGATGATCGGCTTCATGGCGAGGCCGCGGCCGTGGGCATTGGCGCTGAGGGCGCCGCCGAGCGTGAGGCGATCGGCCCCGGTCTGCTTCTGGGCGATGGTCCATTTCTCGGCGCTGCCGGCCTGGGCGGCCTCGAGATAGTCGATCAGTTCGGGCCACTCGATGCCGGCGCCGACCTCGATCAGGCCGCGCTGCTGGTCGAGGGCGACGATGCGGTTCATGCCGCGGGTGTCCACGAGCACGCCCTCGCTCAGGAACTGCTGGCCGCCCATGGCGTGGCGGCCGCCGGCGATGCACAGGCTGAAGCGACGCTCCTTGGCGTCGCGCACCACCTGTTGCAGGCCCTGGGCGGAGGCCGGCCGCACGCTGGCGCGCAGATGGGTGGCGTTCAGCTGGCTGTGAATGTCGTTCACCCACAGCCCCGGATCCTTCTCCTGGGCGCTCTCTTTGAGCGACGAGCAGGTGCCCGGCAGCAGATAGGTGCTCGGCAGGATGCCCGCCCACCTGGTGAAGGTCCGCCGCGTCAACATATCGTCCTGCCTCTGCTACGAAATGTCGCGCCAGTGTGACATGAATCACATTCACTGCCAGGGTGTTTATCGTGCGACCGCGGCCCGCGCGCCTACGTAATCCTGTGTCGCGCCGCGTCGGGGAAACAGGAAGAAATCCATGCGCAAGATCATTTTGGCCGCGACTCTCGCATGCACGGCACTGGGCGGCTGCAGCGGCACCGGCATCATCGACTATGTCCATCTCGAACCCGGCTATCGGGCGCAGCAGTTCGCCTACGCCGCCGGCGGCCGCGACCTCAAGGCCGACATCCAGGGCAATCCCTTCGCCATGCCGAAGGACGAATTCGACGCCTCCGTGACGGACGCCATGCAGGGTGCCCATTTCGGTCAGCCGACCAACTTCACGACCACGCCCGGCGACAGCGCGCGCGAGGGCTATCGCGTCCGCCTGTTGTTCAACGGTCCCGGCGCCAGCAGCGGAGGGATCGTGTGCGCCGGCGAACCCGCGGTCGTCGGACCCTCGCCGGAGAGCGGCAACGTCCGCCTGCTCGCCGCCTTCTGCAACGGCGACTATCCGCTCAGCTATCTCAGCGCCCACGTCAGCGGCATCCAGGACGCCCGCGACCCGGTGTTCCGCGAATTCATGCGTCAGGTCACCACCAACCTGTTCCCGCCGCAGAACCGCCAGGAGCAGGACCACAACAACTGCGTTCCGCCCGGCGATTGCTGATCATTTGATCAGCCGGCTCAGCTCCTTAAACTCGGGCGTGCCGGCCTGACCGAGCCATTCGAACAGCACCATCTCGGTGGTCGCCACTTCGACGCCGTTCTCGCGCAGCCGCTGCAAGGCGGCGTCGCGATTGGCCGGCGTCCGCGATGAGATGGCATCCGCTACCACGACAATCTGGTAGCCGGCCTGCTGCAAGCCGAGCGCCGATTGCAGGACGCATACATGGGCCTCCAGGCCGGCGATCACGATCAAGGATCGTTGCGCCTCCCTGATCCGCTGCCGCAGCGCGGGATCGTCGGCACAAGAGAAGCTCAGCTTGGCGATGCGCGCGGACTCCGGCGCCAACGCGCGCAACTCGGGCACGGTCGCTCCGAGGCCCTGCGGGTATTGCTCTGAAACCACCAGCGGGACGCCCAGCCGCGCGGCCGCCCGCATGAGAATACCGGCGTTGCGGATCACGTCCGCCGGGTCGCTCACCGCGGGCGCAAGTTTCTCTTGTACATCAACGACCAGGAGGCAGGATTTGTCGCGCTCGATCAGCATGGCTAAACTCTCCTTGGGCCATTGCTCCAAAGCCTAGGCCAAACAGGACTTTAGGCCAAGAACCTCAGGCGTCCTCGGGGCCCGCCGCAGTGCAACCAGCCGTTGACATCACCCGGCTTTGACCTATGATCCCCGCGCCCTCTCGGCTGCGGACGCGGGCCCCGGCCGATTCTGGAGCCCTGGCCCTGCCCGCACCGGACCGCATGAACTTTTCAGATCTTGGTTTGAGTCCCGACGTCCTGCGCGCCGTTGTCGACTCGGGTTATACGACACCGACACCGATTCAGGAGCAGGCCATCCCGGTCGTCCTCACCGGCCGCGACGTCTTGGGCTCCGCCCAAACAGGCACGGGCAAGACGGCGTCCTTCACACTGCCGATGCTCACGATCCTGGCCGCCGGGCGCGCCAAGGCGCGCATGCCGCGCTCGCTCATCATCGAGCCGACGCGCGAGCTGGCGACCCAGGTGGCCGAGAGCTTCGACCGCTACGGCAAGTACCACAAGCTGAACCAGGCACTGCTCATCGGCGGCGAATCCTTCACCGACCAGCAGCGCAAGCTCGACCGCGGCGTCGACGTGCTGATCGCCACGCCGGGACGGCTGCTCGATCTCTACGAGCGCGGCAAGATCCTGATGAACGACGTCAAGATCCTCGTCATCGACGAAGCCGACCGCATGCTCGAC
>JBGPEQ010000140.1:0-8425 GCA_041482855.1 Dongiaceae bacterium
ATGAAGCTGTTGAGCGAGCGATCGAGCGCCGCGATGCGGTCGAGCGCTTGGCGCGTGACGGCGGTCGGCGACAGCGTGCGCTCGCGATAGCGTGCGCCCAGCGCTGCGATCGACAGGAAATGCGTCGGCTCGTCGCCCACTTTCAACCCACCGGCTCGTTACCCGGGCCGCAGCCGCCCTCGCTCGCGAGATCGAGCGCTACCAGCCGCTCGCAGCCGGCGAGCAGGGCCGCAACCACCGGCAGCAGCGCGGCCGCACGCTCGCCGGTTACTTCGAGCCCGCCGAGCCGCAGGCAGCGCCGCAGCGTTTCCGCATCGAGTTCGACCGCAGAACCTGTCATGAAGCGTCCTCCCTGCACTGGCGCACGAGAAATAAAGCAGCGAGAGCAATCGCGGCCAAGGGCCGATTTTTGTCACAGGCCGATCCTGCCTCGGCCGTGGAACTATGGCGCCGCCGGGCCGTTGGCTTGTTGCACGCGGCCGTGGGGGCAGCGGCGGAAAGGAATCCAATCTGATGAATGAAGATCGAACCGATACCCGGCTGTCCGTTGTCGGCCGGCTGCCCGAGGGCTACGTCATCCTCTGCAGCCAGAACGGCGACGAATACAGCTTCCTCGTGAAGTCCCTGGGCATCTCCGTGGAATGCCCGCACTGCGGCGCCACCCGCTGCGGCCCCGAGCTGGCGGCGGAGAATTATCTCGAAATGGAACCGACCGACGCCAAAGGCCCCGACGATGCCTTCGCCGTTCCGCCACGGCTCCAAGCGGGCCTGCTCGCCGACGAACCCGGGTAACCCGCGCCGCCGGCTTGGATCTGCCGCCAATCGTCTATCGCACTCTCGGGAGAACCCCGCCGCCGCGCTCTCGGCGGAGTTTCTGCTGCTGCAGCCGCTTCCGGCAGGCAGCAAGGCCGGCGTGCTCTCAGCTGCCCTAACAGGGCGTTTACATATGTACTTTTCTCGTCTCTCGCGCCGGGCCCTCATTGCCCGGCGACCGCCCTGTTCATTCGGAGACGCGGAGGGCGTTCGGCCATCTACAATGCCGCGCACTCCGTCCCTTTCGCTCGCAGCTTGCAGGCGTTGACTCGATATCCTCCGCGAACTCCGCGGCTCCGCGCGCAAACACCTTTTGCACCACGACACCGAGGCCAAATGCGATCATCTGATTGTCACATTCTCATGTATTGCCTTTATCATTCTCATATGATAAATACTAAATTACTTATGAAACTATATTCATTCTAATTTATCAAACAGACAACGGAGTATCTCATGACGGCGCACGAGCTGGCCTTCGCCACTCCCGATGCGGGCCGCCGCCTGCTGCTGTCCGCCGGCAGCGCGCTCTTGGTGCAACTCGGGTATCAAGTGGAGGACCGCTCGAAGGGAAGGCGCACGCGCTGGCACCTGCGCCGCAACGGCGTCCTCGAGCGCGCCGATGTCCGCACGACCCGCGACCGCTGGTTCGCCTGCACCCGTTCGGATGACGGCCGCTGGCCGGCCCTCGAAGGCGTCGAGAAAGTCGTGGTCATCGCCACCGACGACCGCCACCGGCCGAGCGAAATCCAGCTCTACGCCTTCCCCGCCGCCAAGGTGCGCCAGCGCCTCGACGCGGCCCATGCGGCACGCAGCGACGCCGGCGTGAAGACGAACGGCGGCTTCTCGCTCTGGATCGGCCTCGATCCCACGGACAGCGACCGCCCGACCCGCGTCGGCTGCGGCCTCGGCGAAGAGCATCCCCCCATCGCCCGGCGCCCGCTCGACGACGGCCCTCCGCAGCCCGCTCCCGATCCGGCGAGCGGATCGATGCTCGGCCCGCCCCGCCGCACGATCGCCGAAGTGAAGGCCGCCGCCGCCCGCGAGATCGCCGACATCGCCGGCGTCCCGCCGGAGTCGGTGCGGATCGAAGTGCGCATCCTCGACTGAGACGATTGCGCGAGTGGGCAACTGCCCAGATGACGCGCGATTGACATCTACCGAGGCAGTTGCATAGTTACTGCCGCCTTCGTCACCTGTCGAAATTGCGTTACGGAAGGGTGGAACTGCGCGAACGGAATTCGCGAGCGCCATACGCGCCCCGAAGGACGCCTTGCAAATCGGTTTGCAGGGTGTCCGAACCCATCAAACGCAAGGCCGACCATGCCCGGGCAGTGCACATCGAGCGTCAAGAAAAGGGAGGTACTACAGTGAAAGTGGAAGTGTATAACCGGCTTCTCGCCATGCAGGCGAACCGGCGCAGCGTCCTGAAGGGAGCGGCCGTCGGCGCGTTGGGCGCGACCGGGGCGCTCGGGATGTTTTCCGGGCCCGCGCGGGCGGGCGATGTGCGGGCGCAAATCCTGCAGATCCCCGGCGTCAACAAGGGTTCTCCGACCGATGGCGACTGGCAGAAGGTCGGCGAGCTCTGTCTCGGAGCGACCAAGGCGAACGTGGCGGAAGGCGAGTTCAAGGGCGTCGAGCTGACGTTCATGGGACTCAACAACCAGAATCTGCACAACCTGCTGTTCCGCGGCTTCCTGAAGCCGTGGGAGGCGTATACGGGCGCGAAGCTGACCTGGATCGATCTCGCCCAAGCCGACTACAACCCGCGCCTGCAACAGGCGATCGCGACCGGCACGGTCGACTTCGACATCATCGAGATGGGCGCGCCGTTCGAAGGTGACGTCTGCGGCAAGGGCCTGGCCTCGGAGATGCCGGACTGGGTGAAGACGCAGATCGACATGGACGACTATGTCGGCTACCTGAAAGCCCCGGTCGGAACCTGGAACGGCAAGACCTACCGCATTTCGATCGACGGCGACTGCCACAACTTCAACTATCGCACCGACTACTTCTCGGATCCCGACTTGGCTGCGGCGTGGAAGTCCGAGGGCGGCCAAGGCGAATGGGGCGTGCCGAAGACCTGGCAGCAGGTCCAGGCGGTGACCAAGTTCCTGAAGGGCAAGAAGATCAAGGGCCAGGATGCCTATGGCTATCTCGATCCGACTAAGGGCTGGGGCGGATTCGCCTTCTACTTCCTGGGCAGCCGCGCCAGCGCCTACGCGAAGCATCCCGATGACAAAGCCTGGCTGTTCGATGTCGACACCATGAAGCCGCGCGTCAACAATCCGGCTTGGGTGCGGGCGATTCAGGACGTGATCGACGCGCTCCCGTCCGAGCCAGCCGACCAACTGAACGCCGATCCGAACACCACAGGCTTCCTGCAGTTCCTTGCTGGCACCGGCTCGATGCTGGCGTGGTGGGGTGATATCGGGTCGAACGCCAAGACCAACGATTCGTCGGTCATCGGCGATGTCTGCGGCTTCTCCATCCTGCCGGGCTCCGACGATGTCTACAATGCCAAGACCGGCGCCTGGGACAAGCTCCCGAGCGGGCCGAACTATGCGCCGAACATGGCCTATCTCGGCTGGGGCGTGTACGTCATGGCCCGGGTCGACAGCGACAAGCTCAAGCAGAAGGCGGCCTGGAGTGCCGCCGCCCATCTCGGCGGCAAGGACCTCTCGCTGTGGTGCGCGGCCTATCCGTCGGGCTTCCAGCCCTATCGGAACAGCCACTTCAACATTCCCGAGTGGGTCGCCGCCGGCTATGACGAGGCGTTCACCACCTCCTACTTGAAATCCGAAGCCGACTCCTACAACCACCCGAATGCCGCGATCGAACCGCGCATCCCCGGCATCTTCCAGTACTACAGCATCGCCGAGGACGAGCTGACGAAGATCTACGCCGGCAGCGTCAGCGCGCAAGCCGGCGCCGACAACATCGCGGCGGCGTGGGAGAAGATCACCGACCAGATCGGCCGCGACAAACAGATCGCGCTCTACAAGGCGTCGCTCGGCCTGTCCTCCTAGCGCCGCCGTGCGAGCCTGAGGAACGACACCATCGGCTGGTGGCGCTGATCCCGCCACCAGCCGTTTTTCTTGAACCGCGTCATGCATTGAATCCTGAACCGGCACAGTGCGATTTCAATGCAAACTTCAACACCACTCGCAGGCGACGGACAGATCGAGGTCGTATCGCCTGATATCCCCGACGGTCGGCAGAATCTGGGACGAGCGATCATCGTCCTCGCCTCGTTCTGCCTTGCGGCCGTTCTCCTGATTCAAGTCCTGTACGCGACCGAGGCGATCTCGTTCGGATTCGAAAACTGGCGTCCCGCGCTCTACGCCTTTCTGCTCTGGGGTGTGGCGCTTGGCGTCGGGCAGGTCCTGATGCGGGGCGAACGCGGCCACCGCGCGCTGTTCTTGCTGCCCGCGATTCTCTTCACCGTCGCGATGGTGATCTTCCCGACCTTCTTCGGGCTCTATATCGCCTTTACCGATTGGAACCTCAGTTCCTTTGCAGGCCGCCACTTCAGCGGCCTCGACAATGTCAGGGCGCTCGTCCACGACCCCTATTTCTGGAACGCGCTCGGCAACATGATCTACTACGTGCTGGCCGTGCTCGCGCAATACGCTATCGCGTTCGGACTCGCCTTGCTGCTGAACGCCGACATACGCGCGCGCAAATTCTTCCGCGTCGCCTTCCTGATGCCGTTCATGCTGAGTCCGGTCGCCGTCAGCTGGATGGTCGGCAAGTCGATCATGGAATACCGCTTCGGACCGGCCGCCACTTTGGCGCGCCATCTCGGCTGGGACAGCCCGGCGTTCTTCACGACCCCCTGGATCGCGCGCCTGAGCATCATGGCCATGGACGCCTGGGTCTCCATCCCCTTCATCATGATCCTGCTGTTGGCCGGCCTGCAGGCGTTGCCGAAGGAGCTGTCGGAGGCGGCCAAGGTCGACGGCGCCACCCCCTGGCAGTCGTTCTGGGAGGTCACCTTCCCGCTCATGCTGCCCGTCAGCGTCACCGCCGTCATCCTGCGCATCATCTTCGAGCTGAAGCTTGCGGACATCGTCATCAACGTCACGTCAGGCGGGCCGGGCGGCGCCACCGACACTGTCTCCAGCTTCATCTTCCGCGAGTACCGCGACCGCTCGAACGTCGGCTACGGCACCATGCTCGCCGAGTTCTACCTCGTGATCATCATCATCTTCGTGACCCTGCTGCTGAACCGGGCCAGCCGCTGGGTACGAAGATACACTTGGCAGTGAAGGAGCCGCGTGATTGGCCACTGATGCACTGACGCTGGAGCGGGCCCGCGACCGAGATACCGCAGGACGCGCGAAGTTCGTGTCGAGCCGCGTGCTGATCTATGGCGCGCTTCTTCTGTGGGCATTCATCTCCCTGTTCCCCATCTACTGGACGATCACGACGTCGTTCAAAGTCGCCGTCGACGTCACGCAGGGCCATCTGGTCCCCGGGGTCGACTTTCTGCCGAACTGGAAAGGCTGGCGCTCGCTCGGCCTCTCGCCGGACACGATCGGCGAGATCTCGACCGTCCGCGACGAGTTCCTCATGCGCTTCGAGAACAGCATCCTTGCCTCCATCGGCGCATCGCTGCTGGCGGTCGTGATCGGATCGCTCGCCGCCTACGGGCTCAGCCGCTTCCAGTACAAGTTCGGGCCGTGGCGGAACAAGGACATCTCGTTCTTCTTCCTGTCGCAGCTCATCCTGCCGCCCGTCGTCCTGGCCATGCCGTTCCTGGTCCTCTACAAGGAACTGGCGCTGCTGGATACGAAGATCGGCTTGATCCTGGTCTATACGCTGATGGTGCTGCCGATCGTGATCTGGATCATGCGCGATCAGTTCGACACCATCCCGCAGGAGCTCGAGCAGGCCGCACTCGTCGACGGCTGCACGGTCTGGGGCGCCTTCCTGCGCATCGTGCTGCCGATCGCGCTCCCGGGAATGGTGGCCGCCTTCATTCTCTCGGTCGTGCTGTGCTGGAACGAATATTTCTTTGCCGCCCTGCTGACGAGCACGGATGCGAAAACCTTGCCCGTCATGGTGGCCAGCCAGACCGGCTCGCAAGGCATCAACTGGTGGTCGATGGCGGCGCTGTCCACGGCGGCCATCGCGCCGCTCGTGCTGATCGGCCTCTTCCTCGAACGCTACATCGTCAAGGGCCTGACCGCCGGCGCGGTCAAGTAGGGTAGCAGGAAACGCCGATGAACGCAGATCGGAAGGGATTGACGCAGATTAGGGCGTCGCGCGCCGAAGGCGCGCCATCATCCCTTCTATCTGCGTTCATCTGTCCTTATCCGCGTTCATCCGCGTTCTCCTTCTCTTAGGTGCCGCGCCCAGCACGTCGCGCATGTGCGCAAGGATGAGCTCGCGGCCCTTGGCGCCGAGTTTGGCCGAAGCCTGCTTGGCGCTCTTCGTGTACCACTTCCTGGCCGAGAGCCGTTTCATGTCCACGCCATCCCGGCAGAACGCCATCAGCAACGACGTCTCGCCCTGGCCCGCGTGGTCGAACGGGTAGTGCCGGATCGCCTCGGCGTTCAGGAGCGGGTGCCCCTTGATCCAGTTGAAGGGATCGTCACCGGCGGCTTGCTTGGCGTAGTAGTTCGCCATCTTCGAATTGCCCCACCAGCCTTCGCCGCGTTCCCGTTCGAGGAATTCGAAGATGGTCTGACGGGCCGCGAACTTGAACGCGAGGTCGGTCGGCATGCCCGCGGCGAAGTTCTCGGTCTGGTGATGGATGAAGAAGTGGATATTGCGGAAACCGATGCGCAGCAGGCTGCGGAACAAATCTTGCGCGAATGGAAACAGCTTGTCCGCGCCCACATGCACGGAGCCGTTCCCCTCCGGCGGTTCGACGGCGTAGCTGCTGGCGCCGTAGTAGAACGGCGGCAGGATGACGAGATCCATCTCGGCTTCGAGAATTTCCAACGCCTTCACCACCACCAGCGTGTCCAGGCCGACGGCCAGATGCTCGCCGTGATATTCGAGCACGCCCAGCGGCAGCACCACCGGCCAGTTTCCGTTGATCGCCCTGCGGATCTGGTGCGGCAGCATCAATTCGTAGCGCATGTCCGTATTCCTCGTCCCCGAACAGGCTCGGTCAATAGGCACAATCGTCGTGTTAGTGATTCATTCACTAATGGGGCACAAGCTTGTTCCCGATCAAACCAGCAATGGGCGGTATCCATGCTGATGCGCCTCGAGCGATTTGCAGCGGACGAATCGGGCGCCACCGCGATCGAGTACGCCCTGATCGCCGTGTTGGTCGGCATCGCCATCATCGGTGCGGTGACCGCTCTCGGCAACTCTTTGAAGTCCATCTTCTCGACGGTCGCGAGCACGGTCGACAGCGTTTCCACCTGACCGCTGGCCCTCAGGCCCTCGCCATCAGCGCTTCGACCTCGGCGAGCCCGGGCATCGACGGCGCGGTGCCGGCGCGCGTCACCGAGATTCCCGCCACGGCGCAGCCGAAGCGCGCCGCCGCGAGCGGATCGGTCCCGTGGGCAAGCGCCGCCGCGAAGCCGCCGACGAAGGCGTCGCCGGCGCCGGTCGTCTCCACCACCGGGCCGGCGTTGACGGCCGGCACGAGCAGCGAGCGGTCGCGGGTGTGGAACAGCGCACCCTTCTCGCCGAGCGTGATCAGCGCCGCGCCCGCGCCCTTGGCGAGCAGCGCATCGCCGGCGCGGCGCGCATCGTCGAGCGAGCCGAGCCGAAGGCCGGTGAGCGCCGCGGCTTCCGTCTCGTTCGGCACCACATAGTCGCAGAGTGGATAGACCGCAGCGTCGACGGGCGCCGCCGGCGCCGGATTGAAAACGGTGGCCACGCCGGCCGCCTTGGCGATACCGAGCGCATGCCGCGCCGTCGCCAGCGGCTGCTCCAGCTGCGTCACGAAAACGCGGGCGCCGCGGATCGCCCCGGCCGCCGCGTCGACGTCCGCTGGAGTGAGCGCACCGCCGGCGCCGGGGTAGACGATGATGGCGTTCTCGCCGCTCTTGTCATTCACGTAGATGAAGGCCGCGCCGGTCGGCTCCTGGTCCGACTGTATGGCGTGCGCCGCGATCCCCTCGCGCTTCCAGGTCGCGAGCGCGATCTCCCCGAAGGCGTCCTTCCCGATCTTGGTGATGAAGGTCGCCTTGGCGCCGACTCGCGCCGCCGCGACCGACTGGTTCGAGCCCTTGCCGCCCGGCCCCATCTTGAAGCCCGAGCCGAAGATCGTCTCGCCCATCGCCGGCAGCCGTCCCGCGCGGAAGGCGAGGTCGGCGACGAAGACGCCGAGGATGGCGACCCCCTCTTTCCCCTCGCTCATGGCGGTTACTTATCGTCCGGCGGGATCACGCCCTTGGCGAAGATGAAGCAGCCGTAGAAGCGCCGCTCGCCGCTCGCGATCACGCAATAGGCCTTCCTGGCATGTTCGTAGAAGGCCATGCGCTCGATCGGGACCAGCGGCCAGGATTTGCCCTCGGCGCGGTCGATCTCCTGCTGCACTTCTTTCTGCACCGCCGGGATCTCGGTCGGCTTGCCGACGACCTCCATGCGCGCGGCGGCATCCTCGACGAAGCTGTCGAGCGGCATCACCGAGAGGATGGCG
>JBGPEQ010000141.1:0-8395 GCA_041482855.1 Dongiaceae bacterium
CAACGGCGAGGCGCCAGCGACCGCGCCGTCGGAGAGCACGCCGGTCGCGCAGCAGACGGGCGAGGCACCGGCGCCGATCGAGCCGGTCACCGGCAGCCCCGTGCTCGACCAGCCCGCGACCTACGTGCCGAAGAACAACATCGTCGAGATCGACCTCAGCGAGTATGCCGGCTATGGCGGCCTCATCGTCGCCAATGGCGGGCTCGCCCCCAATCCGGACTCGTTCTTCGCCAAGCAGTACGGCTTTCAGGTGAAGCTCTCGGTCTCCGAGGAGGAGACCTGGGGCAAGCTCAACAACGGCCACTTCGCCGCCTCGGCGACGACGGCGGACGTGCTCGCCGTGCTCGGGCGCCAGTTCGACGTGACCGTGCCCGTGCAGATCGGCTTCTCCCGCGGCGCCGACATGATCGTCGTCGACCAGGGCGTCGCCTCGGTCAACCAACTCGCCGGCAAAGTCGTGGCGGGTTCGCAGTTCAACGAGAGCGAATTCTTCCTGCGCTATCTGGCGCAGGAGGCCGGGCTGCAGGTGAAGGTGCTGCGCGATCTCGACGCCCGGCCCGGGCCGCACGAGGTCGGGATGGTCTTCTATGAAGACGCCTTCGTCGCCTGCGATGCCTACGCCTACGAGCTGAAGGGCAGCCAGCCGCGGCTCAGCGGCTGCGTCGGTTGGTCGCCGAAGACCGATGAGGTGATCGCGGGCTCGCAGGGCAAGGCCAAGATGCTGGTCTCCAACCGCAACCTCCTGGTGATCGCCGACATCCTCACGGTCAACAAGGGCTTCGCCCAGGCCAATCCGAAGATCGTGGCGGGGATCGTGCATGGCCTGCTCGAAGGCAACCGCCTGCTGCAGGAACAGCCCGACCAGTACATCGGCACGGTCGGCAAGGCTTTCGGCTGGACCGACGCCGAGACCCGCGACGAGCTATCGCACGTCCATCTTTCGAACCTTCCGGAGAACCTGGCCTTCTTCAACGGCACGATCGATGCCGCCGGCTCGTTCTCCGGCATCTATCAGTCTTCCGTCCTCGCCTACGGCAGCCTGATCCGCAATCCCGTCGACGCCGAGCGCTTCATGGACCTGGCGCAGCTGCAGGCGCTGCAGAGCGCGGGAAAATATGCCGACCAGAAGGTTGCGATCGCCCCCATCCGCACGACCTCGCGCGGGCAGCTCGAAGGCGATCCGCTGCTGAGCAAGGACATCCGCTTCTTCTTCGAGCCGAACTCGTCCACGCTGGACGACACGGCCAAGGAGAACCTGGACTTCCTCGATTCGATCAAGTCGTTCCTGCAGGTCAGTCCGGGCTCCATGGTGCTGCTGCGCGGCCATGTCGACAATGCCCGCATCGACGAATTCCGCCGCGAGGGCGGCGAGGAACTGGTGAAGACCATGGCCCTCAAGGCGATGGAGCTGTCGAAGGAACGTGCCGACACCGTGCGTACTGCCTTGCTGAAGAAGCACCCGGAGATCGACGCCAAGCGGATCGAGGTCGTCGGCCGCGGCTGGGAGGAGCCCGCCGGCCCCGACAGCAACCTCAACCGCCGCGTCGAGGTGCAGTGGTTCACGCTGGAGTGATGCCGTCCCGCCACCTATGTTGGCCGGACGTGAAGCCATCGGGAGAATTGTCCAATGAAACCGATTTCGATCATCGGTGTCCTGCTCATCATCGCCGGCGTTGCGGCTCTTGTCCTCGGCGAAGTCAGTTTCACCAAGCGGGAAACGGTCATACAGATCGGCGACGCCAAGATCGACGCGGAAAGCAAGGACACCTATCCCATCCCCGCCGTCGCCGGCATTGCAGCGGTTGTCGCCGGCGTGGTGCTGGTGGTCGTCGGCTACCGGAAGCGCTGAATGGCTACTCCTGCGCCAGCGCCCGCCCGATGACCATCCGCTGGATGTCGCTGGTGCCTTCGTAGATCTTGCAGATGCGGACGTCGCGATAAATGCGCTCGACCGGGAAGTCGCTGAGATAGCCGTAGCCGCCGTGGATCTGCAGCGCGTCGGAACACACCCGCTCGGCCATCTCCGAGGCGAACAGCTTGGCCATGGAGGCCTCCTTCAGGCAGGGCCGGCCGGCATCGCGCAGGGCCGCCGCCGCCAGGGTCAACGCCCGCGCCGCCTCGATCTGCGTGGCCATGTCGGCGAGGCGGAACTGCACGGCCTGGTGGTTCACGATCGCCGTGCCGAATGTCTTCCGCTCCTTGGCGTAGGCGAGCGCCGCCTCGAAGGCCGCGCGCGCCATACCGACGGCCTGGGCCGCGATGCCGATGCGGCCGCCCTCGAGATTGCCGAGCGCGATGCGATAGCCCTCGCCCTCCTGCCCCAGCATGAGATCGGGTGTGAGCCGGCAGTTCTCGAACACGATCTGCGCCGTGTCTGACGCGCGCAGGCCCAGCTTCTTTTCGAGGCGCGCCACCTTGTAGCCCGGCGTGTCCGTCGGCACGAGGAAGGCGCTGATGCCCTTCTTGCCCTTGGCGGGGTCGCTGACCGCGAACACGATCGCGAGGTCGGCGGTGCTGCCGCTGGTGATGAACTGCTTGGTGCCGTCGAGCACCCAGTGATTGCCGTCGCGCCGCGCTCTCGTCTTGATCGCGCCGGCGTCCGATCCAGCCGACGGCTCGGTCAGGCAGAAGCAGGCGAGCATCTCGCCCTTGGCCAGCGGCCGCAGGAAGCGCTCCTTCTGCGCTTGCGTGCCGTATTGCAGGATCGGTACGCAGCCGACCGAGTTGTGCACGGTCATGATGGTGCTGCAGGAGCCGTCGCCGGCCGCCAGTTCTTCGACCGCGAGCGCGTAGGAGACGCGATCGATGCCGGCCCCGCCCCACTCCTCCGGCACCAGCATGCCCATGAGGCCGAGCGCGCCCATGGCGTCCACGGCCTCCTGCGGAAACCGCGCCTCGGCGTCCCACTCGGCCGCATGGGGTGCCAGCTGCTCCCGCGCAAACTGGCGCGCCATGTCGCGGATCATGATCTGCTGTTCAGTCAGCAGCATCGTTTATTCCGTTGGGGCGACCGGCAGGTCGCCCGATGCCGGTGCGGACGACCTGCCGGTCGCCCCTACGAACCGTTGGGCCGGCGGCGGATACCGGACCTTGAAGGTGAAAGCCGTCGCGCTCGGCCCGTGCGCGGCCAGATGGTCGAGACGCCGCTTCGCCTCTTCGACTGTCGGAACCGCCCCGACCGCGATCCACCACAACACCATATGCGGCCCTGGCAGCGACTCGAACCACTCCTTGCGTCGGTTCATCACCTTCGTGTGGGAGGTCTTGTAGGCGAAGTCGAACAGCGCCTCGATCGATTCCCACACCGACATGTTCACGATCATCAGCGGATCGTCATAGGCGCGAATATCCGTCGCATTGCCGCTGTCGCTCTTGAGCCGCCACACGAACCCCGGGCTCGCCTCGGCCAGCGCATTCACGTCATCGAGCTGCGCGACGAAGTCTGCCAGCAGCGGCTGATCGAGCGGCGCCTTGGCCCGCGCGATATTCAGCTGGGCGATGCGATGGGCGCTCACCATGGTATCGGCTGGCCGTCATAGTTGAAGAACTTGCCGCTGTCGGCCGGCGTGAGGGCGGCGATCTTGGCGCGCATGCCGGCGACGCTGGCCTTCGGCGTGACCAGAGCGTGCGGCCCGCCCATGTCCGTCTTCACCCAGCCGGGGTGGAAGACGACCACGATCATGCGCTTGCCCTTCAGATCCTGGGCCATGCTCTTGGCCACCATGTTGAGCGCCACCTTGCTGGTCCGATAGATGTAGGAGCCGCCGCCGCTGTTGTCGGCGATGCTGCCCATCTTGCTGGTGATGTTCACGATCAGCTTACGCTGACCGGCATCGAGACTGCCGATGAACTGCTCGGCGACGTGCAAAGGCGCGATTGCGTTCACCCGCAGCACCTCCAGCCAGTCGTTGGCCGGCGTCTTGCCGAACTCATCGTCCGGGCCGCCGACGCCGGCGTTGTTGATGAGGAGATCGATCGGTTCGTCCGACAGCGACTTCGCCAGCGCCGCAACCTGATAGTCATCGGCGACGTCGAGTCCATGGACCTTCACGTCGCCGGCAATCGCCGCCAACTCCTTGGCGCCGCGCGGATTGCGGCAGGTCGCCCGCACGCGCCAGCCATCGGCGGCGTACTGCCGGACGAACTCCAGGCCGATGCCGCGGTTGGAGCCGGTGATTAGCGCCGTCGGCATGGCTTATCTCCTCCGCCGCGGCACCGCGCGCTTCTTGCGCGCCGTCTGCCGCTTGGGCCTGGCCGCGGGCCTCCGCGCGGTCACCTCGATCTCGATGCGCATGCGCGCGTCGACCAGGCCGGCGATGATGGCCGTGCTGGCCGGCCGGATCGCGCCGAAATAGCGGCCGAGAATCGGCGTGATCGCCGGCCAGTCCGCCGCCCGCGGCACGATGTAGTTGGCCCGCACCACGTCCGCGAGCGAAGCGCCGGCCTGCTCCAGCGCCACCGCGATGTTGCGGAAGGTCTGGTGCACCTGCTCCTCGAGCTCGTCGGAGATCGCCATCTTCCCATAGTCGAACCCGGTGGTGCCGGAGACGAACACCCACTCGCCGTCGACCACCGCCCGCGAATAGCCAGCCGTCTTCTCGAACGCCGATCCCGATGAAATCAACTTGCGCGCCATGTCGCCCCTTCAAGGGATGTTTGAAACCACAGATGAACACAGATGAACACAGATGTGGAGTCCGGCTCAATCGGTCGAGGTGAGCCATTCCGCGCGACTTCAGTTCCAGGTCGCTCCTTCCAGCAGGCGGTCGATCAGCACCTCCGTCGCCCAGAGCAACGAAGGACCGGCATATCCCTGGTCCTTGATGACTTTGCGCTGTCCCTTCATCACCACCATCGTGTAGGTGGTCGGGAAATCAGTCATTTGCCTGTCATATCCGTCCTTCAACTGCATATATCCGGAATCCCTGATGAACTGAGCGACGCGGTCGAATGCGCCGTCCCGAATCTTTCCCGTGTGAGCGCCCATGTGCTCCACATTGACCCCACCGGTGTAGCGGAAGGTGCCGTCGTTCTTCACGACGAGCGTATAGATCGCGCACTGGCCTAAACATGGCGTGCGCTCGATACCGATCTCCGTGATGCCGTGATCGGTGTGGCTCAAGGGCAGGGCGTCGACCTTCTGCACGTCTTTCGGAGAGCTTCCGGATGCTTCGTAGAGATCCCTGATCTCCCCCGCTTGGGCAGTGGAGCACGCAATGATCAAATAGGTCGTGACAAGCAATCTCATTTCACCACCATGCATCGTCTGTGTTCATCTGCGGCCTGATTTTACTGGCGGTTGATCGCCCGGTGCGCCGCCGCCATCTCGGCCAGGCCAGCGAAGTGGAAGTCGGGCGGGGTGTGCGTCTTCGCCACCGGCGTGGCGCCCGCTCCTTGCCGGCCGCGCCGGCGCTCGATCCAGGCCGTCGCCAGGCCGAGCGAGCGGGCCGGGCCGATGTCGTGGTACTGGCTCTGCGCGGTATGCAGGATCTGGCGCTTGCCGGTGCCGCCGGCACTCAGGCGTCCGAGCATGTAGGCGAACACCTGCAGGTCCGGCTTGGTGACGCCGACGTCCTCGGCCGTGACCGCATCGTGGAAGGGGTCGCCGAGAGCGTGGCTCATGCGCTGGAAGCCCGTGCGGTCGGCATTGGTGACGGCCACCAGCCGGTAATGCTGGCGCAGATAGCGCAGGCTCTCGACCGAGTCTGGAAAAGGTGGCCATTCCGCCACCGACGCGGCGAAGGACTCCGCCAGTTCCTTGTCCTGCGGCAGGGAGAATTCGCTGGCCACGGCCAGATACATCAGCGGCAGCATGCGCGTGAACGGCGGATGCGGCTTGTCGCGCTGCAACCCCTCTTCCGCACGCGCCAGGCTTTCGAGGATCTGGTTATCGCCGATGTCCGGCCGGCCGGCAGCGGCATGCTTGCGGAACCACGCGATGAACCCCGCCTCGTAGTCCATCAGCGTGCCCATCATATCGAAGGTGAGCGTGGTGAAATCGGTGAGCTTCATGACTCGCGCCCGCGATTGCCGGCTTTGCGTCCTGGTCGCCCGTTGTTTAGCATCGAGACATCGCCACTCCAACAGGTTCGCCATGCCCCGCAAGATTCTGCTCATCAAGCACAACGACGCCCCCAACGACGACCGCACGGCGACCCACCTCGCCGCCCGCGGCTTCGATCTCGAGTGGCGCCGTCCCTTCGCCGGCGAGCCGCTGCCGGCTGATATCGACGGGCTGGCCGGCCTCATCGTCCATGGCGGTTCGCAGCCGGTGCCGGAGACCGACCGTTACCCCTTCCTACGCGACGAAATGAGCTTCATGGGCCGCTGCCTTGAGGCCGAACTGCCCGTGCTCGGCATCTGCCTCGGCTCCCAGCTGCTGGCGCATGAGCTGGGCGCACCGGTCGGCCCGCATCCCGAGGGCTATCACGAGTTCGGCTACTATGAACTCTTTCCCACCGCCGCCGGCCGCGACGAGATTCCCGCCGGCCTGCACGTGACCCAGTCCCACTACCATGAGTTCGGCCTGCCCGCCGGCGCCACGCTGCTGGCGCGCAGCGCGCTCTATCCTCACCAAGCCTTCCGCTACGGTCGCAATGCCTACGGCTTCCAGTTCCACGCCGAGGTGACCCGCGACATCTTCCGCCGCTGGCAGAGCGAGCATGGAGTAGACTTCACGGACAAGCCCGGCGTCGCCGCCAAGGAGCAGCAGGACCGCGATACACTGGCCCACGACGCCGCCCAGCACGCCTGGTTCACGGGCTTTCTCGACCGCTTGTTCGGACAAATGAGCCAAGCGGAAGTTATGGCCGCGCAGTAGGCTTCCGGAAGCTACCGGATTACGGTGATTTGAATTCCCAGATTGAGTTTCGCCCAAGCGCGATCGGTCGTCATTACAGGAAGACGACGCAGCTTCGCCAAGGCGAGGCAAGCCCGATCGCTCAGCGACAGCTGGAGCGATCGCGTCAGCGGGCGCAGCCGCGCCGTTTCCATTGCCTGCTCCTCGTCAAAGGGCACGACGTCTATGGCAAGACGTACGAGCGTCGAACGCGCCTGAGAAATCGACTGCCCGAGATTCGTGAGGTACGAGCAAGCCTCGGCAATGTTCACAGCCGATGCCCTGGCGTGCTCCACTACGGCGGCGACCTTTTCATGACCCTTTTCCTGTTTCAGCAGAGCCAATATCGCTGAGGCATCGAGCACAACCTCACTTGCGTCGCCGCTTGGCATCGCGCTCATCCTCACGGGCGGCCTCTGCCCGACGTTCGGCGATCAGCTCGTCCGACCAGCTCTCGGGATGCTTTCTGGCAAGATCGGCCACCATCGCCTGCGCCGAACGCAGGCCGGCGGCCCGGTTCATCAGAACCAGCTCGCCGTCCTCGAATCGCCAGGGGATCCGCCGACGCGGCTCCGCATCGAGCGCGAGAATCACGTTGTGAGGGAGCGTGATGCGCCCCTGATCGTCGAGCGCAAAGCTGCCATAAATCGGCGGTTCATCCGGCTGCCCCGAAAACCAATCGCCGGTCGGCGCCGATTCAGACTCGGCCAACCCTCGCATTTGCGGGCGCGCAGAAGATGGTGCGGATTGCAGCGGACGCTTGAGCACGTTGTAGACATGCTGATATCGGATAGCGAGAAACCCGGCGATATCGCTGATGCGATAGCCGGCTCCCGCCAGTGCTCTGATCTTGCCGGCCGTGGTCGGCAGCGGTTCGGCAATTCCCTGCATATGCTTTCGCGTGATGCGATCGATCTTCGCCGTGGGAAAGTAGCCTGACATTCTCACCTCTTATCTACTTACCCACTCAACTTACTATGTAACTTACCTTCTGTCAACAGTTACCCCGTCTCCTCGAACAGCTCCCGCCCTATGAGCATCCGCCGGATCTCGCTCGTCCCCGCCCCGATCTCGTAGAGCTTGGCATCGCGCAGCAGTCTCCCCGTCGCGTAGTCGTTGATGTAGCCGTTGCCGCCCAGGCATTGGATCGCCTCGAGCGCCATCCAGGTGGCCTTCTCCGCGGCGAACAGGATGGCGCCGGCGGCGTCCTTGCGGCTGCCGGCGGCGCGGTCGCAGGCCTTGGCCACGGTGTAGACGTAGGCCTTGGCGGCGCTCATCGTGGTGTACATGTCCGCCAGCTTGGCCTGCATGAGTTGGAAGCTGCCGATGGGCTGGCCGAACTGCTTGCGCTCGTGCAGATAGGGCACCACGATGTCCATGCAGGCCTGCATGATGCCGAGCGGCCCGGCCGCCAGCACCGCGCGCTCGTAGTCGAGTCCGCTCATGAGCACGCGCACGCCCTTCCCCACCTCGTCCAGCACGTTTTCCGCGGGCACTTCGCAGTCCTGGAACACGAGTTCGCAGGTGTTGGAGCCGCGCATGCCCAGCTTGTCCAGC
>JBGPEQ010000142.1:0-8361 GCA_041482855.1 Dongiaceae bacterium
CGCGGACCATGGCCATGGCGAACATTCCGTGCCGCCTTCGAACGAATCCGCCGTTACTTCTGCGAGCCACCCCGCCGCCGGACAAAACAATGCGATCAACTGAACGCACGCTTAACCTAGCGCCTATGACCCCCACCCTCTCCCGCTTCGCGGTAGAGGGGGCTATCGAGGCTGCGCCTCGCCGCCGAATCCACGTGATTGATCGCCGCCGTCGCGGCCCCACATCTAACGGGAGATGCAGAGCGCGGCGCCATGAAGTGGATCCTCACCTACAGTCTGGCTTGTTCCGGCGCGATCTGCGCGGTACTCGCCCTTGCCTGGGCGTTCGGCGGCTTCGATACCGAGGGCGTCAGCACCCATGGCATGATCGCGATCGTGCTGGGCACGATGTTCACGGTGCTGGTCGCCATCGGACTGATGGCGCTGATCTTCTATAGCAACCGCAGCGGGCAGGACGATCAATAGCGATGGAGTCGTTTGCTGCCCTGGATTCCCGCTTTCGCGCGTGTGAAGAAATCCAAAAGGCGCTCTCTGAGAGAGCTGCACCGACGTCGTGCGTCCTTCGAGACGCGCCCTTCGGGCGCTCCTCAGGATGAGGTAGACTATTGGTGGCATTAAGAAAATTCCTCATCCTGAGGAGGCCGCGAAGGGGCCGTCTCGAAGGACGCGCGATGCTGATCCAGCGCCTCTAGGGATTTCCTCACAGCCTCGAAAGCGGGAATGACAACTGCTGTGTGGCGCAGACTGCAAGCTGCTGCTCAGGCGGCGGGAAAGTTCCGCTGCCACACCTTGGCGAGGCGCGGTTCCTTGTCGGCGGCCAGGGCGACGGACATGAGTTTGGGGCAGTTGTCCCTGAACCAGTCGCGGCGCGGGCGCCAGTGGGTCATCACCTTGGCGTAGACGTCGAGGGCGGAGAAGCGGGCGCCGAGGAACCAGGGGCGCGGCGCGATGGCGGTCTCGACGATGCGCCAGGACTTGTCGCGATAAGCGTCGGTGCTGGCGCGCAGCTCCTTGCCCGCGGCCTCGCCGGAGACGAAGCGCTCGGGGAAGTCGCCGACCGTGTACATCGGATAGACGTTGGCGACGATGAAGACGAGCCAGCGCAGGAAGGCATCGCGCGCGGGATCGCCGGGCGGCGGCACGAGCGCGGCGGCGGGTGCGTGATCCGCGATGTGCAGCGCGATGGCCGCGCTCTCGCTCATCACCGTGCTGTCGGGCAGCAGCAGCGTCGGCACCTGGGCGAGCGGGTTCAGCGCGGTCAGTCGCTTCGACTCCGTCGTCGGCTTGGTGGGATCGATGTCCTCGACCCGATAGGGCAGGCCCGAGATCTCGAGCAGCGCCTCGGGGATGGCGGAACCCCAGCCGGGAGCTCCAATGAGCGTGTACATGTCAGCGGGCCTCCTGTTGAGTGCGTTGATCGGACAACAACCGTTCGGCCTCCGCCAGATCTTCCGGCCGGTTCGTGTTGAAGAAGGGATCGATGCCGGCGATCGGGAACTCGACTGTGGCCAATCGATAGCGTCCCGTCCAGACATCGACCTTGTGGATTTGTTCGATCGTCAGCGCGCAGCGGAGATCGTCGCGCAGCCGGACCGGCCACAGCCCGACCACCGGATGCGACTGGCCGCCGCTCGCCGCGCAGGCCATGTCGGCGCCGCCCTTTGTTCCCGCGAGCAGGCGTGCGATCAGGTCGGCCGGCAGGAACGGCGCGTCGGTCGGCACGCTCGCCACCCACGGGCAATCGGGCGCGTTGACAGCCGCCCAATCGAGGCCGGCCAGCACGCCCGCGAGCGGACCGGCGAAGCCTTCGACGCTGTCGGCGACGACCGGCAACCCATAGGGCGCGAAGCGCGCGGGATCGCCGTTCGCGTTGAGGAGGAGTTGGCGCACCTGCGGGCGGACGCGAGCGATGATACGCGCCAGGATGGTCCCGCCGCCGAGGAGACGGAGGCACTTGTCCCCGCCGCCCATGCGCCGCGACTGCCCACCGGCGAGCAGGAGGCCGACGACGGACGGACCGGTCTGGGCCATGCGAAGCTAGGAATAAAACCACAGATGAACACAGATGGACACAGATGAAGTGATCTGTGCGGTGCATCGCGGCCATCTGTGTTTATCTGTGTTCATCTGTGGTTCCAGTAACCTTGCTACCTCACGCGGCGCCAGGTCGTTTTCTCTGGGCCATCCTCGAGGATGACGCCGGCGTCAAGCAGCTCCTTGCGGATGCGGTCGGCCTCGGCGAAGTTCTTCGTCCTCCGAGCCAGATCACGTGCGTTCTTTCGTTCCTCGATTTGCTCGTTGGTCAAATCCGCGACGATGTTGAGCTGCGCCGATTGCCCAAACGCGGGGGTCGACTGTGCCGCCGCAATACGGGCCTGTAGCCAGCGGGCCGGATCGTCCTGCAAAAGGCCTAGTAGCAGACCGTCCGTCAGCAGCGCCGCTTTCCAATGCGCCTTCTCGGCGGCAGAGCCAGCCTTGTTCAGCGCCGTCAGCGCCTCGTGCAGATGCGAGAGCGCCATCGGCGTGTTGAGGTCGTCCTCCAGCGCGGCCAGCACATCGAGCGGCGGCTCCTTCATGGGTTCGGGCGGCAGGTCGCAGACCTTGTCGAGGGCGATGTAGAAGCGGTCGAGCTGCTCCTTCGCCTCCTTGACGGCATCGCGCGAGATCTCGAGCGGCTGGCGGTAGTGGGCGGAGAGCAGGGCCAGGCGGATGGCCTCGCCGCGATGACCTTCCTGGAGCAGTTCGTGGACGGTGAAGAAGTTGCCGAGCGACTTCGACATCTTCTCGGCGCCGATCTGCACGAAGCCGTTATGCATCCAGACGCGCGCCAGCGGCGCGCCATCGTGGGCGCAGCGGCTCTGCGCGATCTCGTTCTCGTGGTGCGGGAAGATGAGGTCCTGGCCGCCGCCATGGATGTCGAAGGTGACGCCCAGCAGCTCCTTGGCCATGGCCGAGCATTCGATGTGCCAACCGGGGCGGCCGCGGCCCCACGGGCTATCCCAGCCAGGCTGGTCCGGCGTGCTCGGCTTCCACAAAACGAAATCGGCGGGATGCTTCTTGTAGGGCGCCACCTCGACGCGGGCGCCGGCGATCATGTCGTCGAGCGAGCGGCGCGAGAGCTGGCCGTACTCCGCCATGGCCGGGACGTGGAACAGCGCGTGGCCGTCGGCGGCGTAGGCGAAGCCCTTGGCGATCAGCGTCTCGATGAGGGCGACCATCGGCGGGATGGTCTCGGTGCAGCGCGGCTGGTGCGTGGGCGTGAGCGCGCCCAGCGCGGCCATATCGTCCTCGTAGGCCTTGAAGGTGCGCGCCGTGAGGGCGGCGATCGGCTCGTTGTTGTCGGCCGCGGCCTTGATGATCTTGTCGTCGACGTCCGTGACGTTGCGCACGTAGGTGACGTGCTCGGCGCCGTAGAGGTGCCGCAGCAGGCGGAACAGCGTATCGAACACCACCACCGGCCGGGCGTTGCCGATATGAGCGTAGTCGTAGACCGTCGGGCCGCAGACATAGAGGCGCACGTTGCTCGGATCGAGCGGCGCGAACGGCTCCTTCTTGCGGGTTAGCGTGTTGTAGAGATTGATCGGCACGGCCTATTACTTCCCATTCGGCAAGAACGCTGCAAGCGACAAAATCGGCATGCGCGCTACCCGGTCTGGCCGCGCAGGCGCGCGCTGGCCTTGGCGCGGCCGATGAGCGGCAGCAGGTCCTTCATCTCCGGCCCATGATCGCGGCCGGTGAGAGCGAGGCGCAGCGGCCGGAACAGCTCCTTGCCCTTGCGGCCGGTGGCGTCCTTCACCGCCGTGGTCCAGGCGCTCCAGGTGCCGCCATTCCAGGGCTCGGGCGGCAGCAGCTCCGCCGCCTTGGCCGCGAAGGCTGGGTCGTCGATCATCGGGGCGACCGTGCCGCGGCAGACATCGAGCCATTCACTGACATCGGCGAGCTTGCCGATGTTGGCGCGGGCGATGTTCCAGAGCGGCTCGTCGAGCGCGAGGTTCGACGCGGCCAACCGCTCCTGGATTGCGTCGAAGGGTGTGATGTGCAGCAGGCGCGCGCTCAGATGCTTGAGTTCGGCGAGATCGAACTTGGGCGTGGCGGCGTTGTAGTGGTCGAGGGCGAAGCCGGCTGCCAACTCGTCCAGATTCAGCTTCGCCTCGATGCGGTCGGTGGTGCCGAGATGGGCGAGATAGCTGTCGATGGCCAGGGCCTCGATGCCGTCGGCGCGCAGCTCGGCGATCGACAGGCTGCCGGTGCGCTTGGAGAGGCCCGCGCCGCTGATGTCGGCGAGGAGCGGGAGGTGGCCGAACCGCGGCGGCAGCGCGCCGAGGGCCTGGAACAGCTGCGCTTGCGTGCCCGTATTGGTGACGTGATCGGCGCCGCGGATGACCTGGGTGACAGCCAACTCGATGTCGTCGACGACCGAGGGCAACGTGTAGAGATAAGTGCCGTCGGCGCGCACCAGGACGGGATCGCTCTGGCTGGCCTCGTCGATATGCTGGGGACCGCGCACCAGATCGTCCCAGCGCACATCCTGATGTTCCAGCAGAAAGCGCCAATGCGGTCGCGCGCCCGCGGCCTCCAGTCGCGCGCGCTCGGCATCCGTGAGCTTGCGGGCCGCGCGGTCGTAGACCGGCGGCAGGTGGCGCTGCAGCTGGCTCTTGCGCTTCATCTCCAACTCTTCCGGCGTCTCGTAACAGGGATAGAGCCGGCCCGCGGCCTTCAGCTTCGCGACGGCCGCGTCGTAGGAGGCGAAGCGATCGGACTGGCGAACCTTCTCCTGCCACGCCAGGCCCAGCCAGCGCAGGTCTTCCTCGATGCCGGCGGCGAATTCCGCGGTCGAGCGTTCGCGGTCGGTGTCGTCAAGACGCAGTACGAAGATGCCGCCCTGCTTGCGCGCGAACAGCCAGTTGGCGAGGGCGATGTAGATGTTGCCGACATGCAGCCGTCCCGTCGGGCTCGGCGCGAAGCGAACGCGGACGGTCACGCCACCGCCTCTTCCTGCGGCATGCGCGCGCGGCGCAGCGGCTCAGCCTCGACGAAGATCTGGCGCTTGCGGAAGGCAAGCGGGCTTTCGGCCAGCAGAATGGCCTTCAGACTCTCGAGCCCGCCGGCGAAGTAGGCGCGATCGAGGAAGCGGTGCGGCTGATCGACCCAGGCGGGAATCGCGAGATTCCAACGGCGCGCAAGATGCTCGGCCACGGCGGCCAGGTACGCATCCTCGAATTTGGCGACTCGCGGCGGCTCATCGGTGATCATGGCCTGCCGCGCTGCCGGGTTCATGTAGAACTCGTCGAGAAATTCGGCAATGGCGCGGCCGAAGGCTGCTTTGTCACCTTTGGCGCCGCTCGCGAACTCCGCGACCTCGCGCAGGCTTGCCGGCCGCCTAAACAGATTTGGCATCGCCGGCCTCTCGCGCAAGCTGATCCATGATTTCTTCCACACCGAACTGCGTCTTGGGCCGAATGCGATTGTTGGGGTAATACTCGGCGACGATACTCAGGACCTGGTCCACAGCCGTCAATCCGAGCATCTGGACCAATAGCTTGATATCGCCGACATCCTCCGAGGCCTCCGCCGGGTCGACGCGCATGGCGATGCACTTCATCGCGAGCAGATATTCCGGTCGCGCAACAAAGACGCGCAGACCGCAAGTCTTTTCCGACGGGTAGCTGCGAAAGAGGCGCAATGCGTCGGGGTCGCGCTGGCGAGGACTGAGGAAACCTTTCACTGCGTCGTTCAGCCAACCTTGCGGCCAATTCCTGGCCTCGCCGATCTGCCTGACCGCCTGCCGAAGAAACTCGGCTTCGCCCAACGCGACGGCATCGACGTCCTTGGTTGCCGGCCGCGCGGGAAATGTCAGCACCATCGCAGCGCCGCCATAAACTGCGATATCAACGCACTTGCCTGCCTCCGCCGCGGCGACACCAAGCTCGGTGAACGCGATCTCGATATCCTCGCGCGAGAGATAACGATGCGTCATGATCGGGGCATCCGGCCTCTCACCCGCCGCGGAAGGCGTTGGTGATGGGGTAGCGGCGGTCGCGGCCGAAGGCGCGGCGCGTGATCTTCACGCCGGGCGGGGCCTGGCGGCGCTTGTATTCGGCGCGGTCGAGCATGCGCCAGACGCGCTCGACCGTGGCGCGGTCATGGCCCTTGGCGACGATGTCCTCGACGGACATCTCGTTCTCGACCAGGCATTCGAGGATGGCGTCGAGGGTGGCGTAGCGCGGCAGGTCGTCCTCGTCGCGCTGGTCGGGCTTCAGCTCGGCGGTCGGCGCCTTCGTGATGACGCGCTCGGGCATGACGCGGCCGGCGGGACCGCGCGCGCCGTGCGGCAATGCCTGGTTGCGCCAGCGCGAGAGCGCAAAGATGGTGGTCTTGTAGACGTCCTTCAGCACGGAGTAGCCGCCGCACATGTCGCCGTAAAGCGTGGCGTAGCCGACCGACATCTCCGACTTGTTGCCGGTGGAGAGCACCATGTGGCCGAACTTGTTCGAGAGCGCCATCAGCGTCATGCCGCGCGCGCGGCTCTGGATGTTCTGCTCGGCGACGCCGCTGTTGGAGCCGTCGAACTGGTCTTTCAGCATGTCCGCGAAGGCGCGCATGGCCGGCCCGATCGAGATGCTGTCGAGGCGGATGCCGAGGAGGCGCGCCACTTCGGCCGCATCCTCCAGACTGTCGCGGCTCGTGTAGGGCGACGGCATCATGACCGTGCGCACGCGCTCCGGCCCCAGCGCATCGACGGCGACGGCGGCGGAGATGGCGGAGTCGATGCCGCCGGAGAGGCCGAGGATGATGCCGGGGAAACGGTTCTTGTCGACGTAGTCGCGCAGGCCCAGCACCATCGCCTGATAGATGCCCTCGAGCCCGTCCTCGAACGGCGTCACCATGCCGCTGACACAATGCCAGCGCTCGCCCTGGCGCTGCCAGCGCGTGAGGGCGACGGTTTCACGGAAGGCCGGCAGCTGCGCCTTCAGGCTGCGGTCGCCATCGAGCACGAAGGAGACGCCGTCGAACACCAGCTCGTCCTGGCCGCCGACCTGGTTGACGTAGATGAGGGGGAGGCCGGACTCGGCGACGCGCTTGCCGGCCAGCTCGATGCGGTGGGCGTGCTTCTCATGCTCGTAGGGGCTGCCGTTGCCGAGCATGAGGATCTCGGCGCCGGTCTCGGCGAGGCACTCCGTGACCTCCGGGTTCCACATGTCCTCGCAGACCATGACGCCGAGCCGCACGCCGCGGAAGCTCACGGGGCCCTGCGGCGGGCCGGGGGCGAAGACGCGCTTCTCGTCGAACACGCCGTAGTTCGGCAGGTCGCATTTGTAGCGCGTTGCGGCGACCTCACCGTCGGCCAGCAGAACGGCGGCGTTGTGCAGCTTGCCGTCGTTGCGCCAGGGCGAGCCTAGGAGCAGCGCCGGGCCGCCATCGGCGGTCTCGGCCGCCAGCGCCTTCACCGCCGCCTCGCAACGTTCCTGGAACGCCGGCTTCAGCACGAGGTCTTCGGGCGGATAGCCGCAGAGGTTGAGCTCGCTGTAGATGACGAGATCGGCGCCCTGCCCCTTGGCCTCGGCGCGGGCGCGGCGAACCTGCGCGGCATTGCCGTCGATGTCGCCGACGGTTGGGTTCAGCTGGGCGAGCGCAATGGCAAGCGTATCGGTCATGGCGAAAATTGACACTCGGCGCAGCCGGAGGAAACGCCAATGACAATAGGGCGGTATGCCGCCGCGAGCAATGCGGCCACGACATACCTCCGCCGCCGCTCTACGTCTTACGCCGCCGTAAAGCGTTCAATTCGTTGGTTAATGTTCTATCAAGGTTTGCCCCATAGCCTCCATCCGACGGAAACCCTCCGCAGCCGGCATCAGGGTACCAAGGGTCGATGAAGCTCTCGCGGCGCAGCCTGCTCATGAGGTTCGACAACGCGCGCATCCGCAACAAGGTGCTGGCGGGATTTGCCGCCGTCGTGCTTCCGCTGATCGCCCTCGGCGTCCTCACCTTCTTCGCCAGCGGCTCCGTGCAGAACGACTTCGACAGACTCGGCCTGCGCGACCTGCCGCAATACGCGATGACCGACGAGGTCGAAGTCAGCACGCTGCACCTGCTGAGGTCGTTCAGCGAACTGATCAGCCTGACCCTCGCCAACCGCTATGGCGACGGCACCGCCGCCGTCGCGGTGGAGAAGGCCCGCGACGACGTTGCCCAGGCGAAGGCGATTCTGGCCAAGGCGATCGACAGCCTGGTCGCCCTGCCGAACTCCAGCCAGCCGCGCGAGCATTCGATCATCATCGAGATCCGTTCGGGCGCCCTCAATGTGATCCTGGAGATCGACTCGACGATCTCGATCCTCGACAGCGCATCGCCGAAGCA